>JAFGIC010000125.1 GCA_016929815.1 Deltaproteobacteria bacterium | reverse complement strand
GCATAGGCGATGTCCCCGAACAAAAGCCCCACAAGGTTCATCAAACCCCCTATGGTGGCAACGGCCATTACCACGTTGTAATCCCTGGTTGTTACTGCCTCAAAGGCCAGAAGACCCATGCCCGGTATGCTGAATATCTGTTCTATGATGACCGAGCCGCCGATCATTGCCGGCAAAAGCGTTGCCATAATGGTAATGACGGGTATGATGCTGTTTCTGAATGCGTGCCTTATTATTACGGTCCAGTCTGAAAGTCCCTTTGCCCTTGCCGTCCTCACATAATCAGCCCTCAGATTCTCCAGCATACCGGCCCTTACCTGCTTGGCAAGATAGGCGAAGCCTCCGTATGTCAGGCAGATGACGGGCAGGGTTAAATGCCACAGCCTGTCCGCCAGCCACGGGAAGAAAGGCATGCTGTCCGCGTCATTGCTGCTCAGGCCCGCAGGGGGGAACCAGTCCACAAAGGTCGGTCCGCAAAGATACCCAATAAGCATCTGGCCGACCCACATCGAAGGAAGCGCCCAGAGCATGAAAAGGAGGACCGAGCTTGCCCTGTCGAAAAAGAGCTTGTGTCTGACAGCGGAAAAGACGCCCAGGGGGATGGATATTACGTATATTAAAAAGAAGGAGATCAGGTTTAGTATAAGTGTAATAGGAAACCTGTCCTTGATAAGATCGATTACAGGCCTGTGATGCTTTAAAGAGTCCCCGAAATCAAACCTGGCCACGCGCCAAAGCCATTTTGCGTATTGTACCGGGACCGGCTTGTCCAGGCCGTAGAGCTTCATCCTGGCCTCCCGGACGTCCGCGGCCCTCTCCGCATCCAGTTGTGTTCCAGGCCCCATGGACAGGCTTACCGGGTCTCCCGGTGCGACCCTGCTGATGACAAAGACCATGATGGTTATCCCCAGGATCGTGGGGATCATCAGCAGCAGTCTTCTGATAATATAGGTGGTCATCTATTTATATCTCTGTTTGTCCTTGGGCACGTACCACTCGTAGGATTCAAGCCCGAGGGTATGGATATTTACATTCTCAAACCGCTTGTCAAGAAAGACAAAGGTCGGCCGTGCAAAGAGAAATGTATAGGGCTGCTCCTCATGAAGGAGATGATGGACCTGGTGATATAATTCATATCTTTCCTCCGGTTCCAGGGTCCTCCTTGCCCTTTCAATTATCCTGTCGGCCTCTTCACTGGAAAAGCCGACAAAATTGTTTCCTTTTCCCTCTATCTGGGATGAATGAAAGATCTGATAGGGGTCGCTTTCAATGGTTCCGCCCCAGCCCAGCATTACCGAGTCAAAATTTCTGTTGTTAAGATTGTTTACGAAAATAGACCACTCTGTAGGGTCGGGTATGATCTCTATGCCGACCTTGGCTGCATTATCCTTAAAGGCTTTTACCACCTGCTCGGATGTATTGTTCCCGGACCCGTAGGAGAGCTTGAATCTGAACTCCACTCCGTCCTTGTCCAGGATCCCGTTATTATTTGAATCAACCCACCCGGCATCATTTAACAATTCGACGGCCTTGTCCGGGGCATAGGGCCACGGATCGATATCAGGATCATTCTGTTTGCCGTAAATATAAAAGGGACCCGAGACCACATTCGCATATCCCCTGTATATATGTCTGGCGACCGAATCCCTGTCAAGTGCATACGTAAGGGCAAGGCGAACCATCTTATCCTTGAAAAATGCCCTTGCCTGATTCCAGCCAATAAAGGAATATCCTCCTGAAGATTGCCAGTAGGACAGTATATTGAATTCCTCTTTAAATGATTCGTCTTCGGAGACCTCTGCGAATTGTTCTGATGAAGGCTCAAAGTAATCCAGGTCATGGGACCTGAATGCCTGAAAGGCGGCGGTGCTGTTTGTTATGAACTTGAACACAAGTTTTTCTATGGGTGGATTTTCTCCCCAGTAATTTTCATTTCTACGCAGCACGAGCTGTTGACCCACGTCCCATTTTTCGAAGACATAGGGACCGCTTCCCACGGGATCAGATCGCATTTTATTGAATTCGTCGGGGTCATCATACCTGTAGATGTGTTTGGGAAGTACTTCAAAGACGCCTATACTCTCAACCGTCTTCCAGTAAACCTCGCTCATTATAAACTTGACCGTGCGATCGTCTAGCTTTACAACATCGATGATATTAGCATAATACCCCCTGAGATCCTCCGCATCAACACCCGGGTCCATTATGGTCTCATATGTAAAGATGACGTCATCAGCGGTCACAGGAACGCCGTCCGAAAACCTGATGTTTTCTTTCAGCCTTACTGTAATCTCAAGGCCGTCCTCGGAAGTCTCCATGCTCTCAGCCAGGACAGGCTTTAATTTCACCCCGTCGTAATCAAGGTCATAATAAAAAAGGGTTTCAAAGACATTTCTCAGTACAATAGAGTTTGAATAGGAATCGCTGTCCACAGAAATGGGGTTCAAGGTCCTTGGTTCGCCAGTCAGGTTGCTTACCAGCCAGTCCCCGCTGTTTTGGTTAACTGCTTTTTTTTCAACCGTTGCCATCCCTGATAACGGTGCGGATTTATTGAATTCAATAAGCTGGTTGAGCCGCTCATATAATCTGTCGGACTGGATCATTGAAAGGACCTGAAACAGGATCACGATCAACAGTAACCCAAAGAGAATAAAGGTTAAAAGACCTGAACGGTTATTCATTATAAATCTCCTTTAAAGGATCTAATTAGTGTCCATCCGAAAACACCAATTTTTGGATTCAAGCTGTCAGCCGTCAGCTTTTAGCTTTCAGCAAGACCTTATTAATTCAATTAACTGACTGCTGATTGCTGAAAGTTCCATCCATAAATGCCTTGTTTATGGATGGACACTAATTATATTTCTGTTTATCCTTCGGAACATGCCATTCCAGCCAGTTGAGGCCCATGGCGTGTATCTTTACATTCTGGAGACGCCTGTCCAGGAGACGCATAAATGGCCTTTCAAAGAGGAATGTGTATGGCTGCTCCTCATGCAGTATCCTGTGCACCTCATGGAACAGGTTGTTTCTCTCTGCTTCGTCGAGCGTCATACGCGCTGTCTCAATAAGCCTGTCCGTATCCTTATTGCTGAAGCCCACGTAATTGGATGCCCCGTCTCCGATCTGGGATGAGTGGAATATCTGGTACGGGTCGTCAATTACATCGCCGCCCCATCCCATTACAGTTGCCTCAAACCTGCGGTCCGTGAGCCTGGGTATAAGTACCGACCATTCATAGGGGTCTGCAATTATATCGATCCCAATCTTTGCGGCCTCATCCTTTATAAGCTTGACAAGCCTTATATAAAGGGCACTGGAGCTTGTATACATGAATTTGAACCGGAAGGGAATGCCGTTTTTATCCCTGATCCCGTCTTTGTCTGTATCGATCCATCCTGCCTCGTCCAGGAGTTCCTTTGCCCTTTCAGGGTCATAGGGCCAGGGAGAGATATCCGGATCACTCTGGTCCCCTCCCGAATAAAAGGGGCCTGTTATGATCTTGCCCGAGCCCTTGAGCAGGTTGTCTATGATCTTTTCCCTGTCTATTATGTGGGTCATGGCCAGTCTGACCCTCCTGTCGGAAAAGTATGGGGTATCGATGTTCCAGCCGATAAAAAAGAACGGGACCCTGGGCTCATAATACTGGAGACAGTGGAATTTATCCTTAAAGGCGCCGTCGGACGCGAGTTCGGCGAATTGATCCGGCTCCGGTATCATGAGGTCAATTTCCCCAGCGCGAAGGGCCTGAAGACATGCCACTGTATTGGTAATAAATCTGTATATAACCTTTTTAAGCTTCGGCTTGCTCCCCCAGTAGTTCTCGTTGCGGCGAAACACGATCTGGCTGCCTGTATCCCACTTTTCAAAGATATAGGGTCCGCTCCCGACAGGGGTTGAGATACGTTCATTGAACTCAGCAGGGTCGTTAAATTCATATATGTGCTTCGGATATATCCCCATGTCGCCAAAGGCCAGGGCGTCCAGGGTCTTAAAGAACGGCCTCTTCATTATGAAACGTACCTGCCTGTCATCGATCCTGACGACCCTTTCAACGTCCACGTACTGCTGCGCAATGCTTGCCGCGTCTATCCCCGGATTCATTATGGTCTCATAGGTGAAGATCACATCGTCGCTTGTGACAGGGACGCCGTCTGAGAAATAGATGTCATCCCTGAGGGTAAAGGTTATCTCAAGGCCGCCTTCTGAGATATCATAGTCCTCTGCCAGGTATGGCTTGAGTTTCATGGTGTCATAGTCATATTCCAAAAGCGGCTCCCAGATATAGGGGGTGGTGATCCATCTGGAATAGATATCCGCGTCATTATTGATCTGGTTGAGGGTCTTGGGTTCGACACTCATCCCCCAGATCAGCCAGTCGCCCTCATCCCCTGGATATGCCTGTTGATTGCTGCTGGTTGCGGTGACTACAACCTTGGAAGGACCGAATGATTGAATAAATATATTAAGGTCGTCATTGAAGCGTTCAGTTTTCCGGTAGGAATTGTATTGCAGCAATATGATTATAACAAACAGGATTAAGAGAAGGAATGTGATAAACCCGTTGCGATTATTCATGAGTGTATATCCTGTCGGCAGGTTTATATATTTTTATCGGGATAGAAGCGCGTAAGGCATATGACCAGACAGGCGTGACAATAAGGACTTTCACCGGTTTCTCCCCTTTTTACAATCACAATCGGGGTCCGGGTCCATCTTCCCAAATAATTCTATTATTTCCAGTTGCTTGCGGCTATTAATCGGTTCTTTCGATGCAAGGTTGGCGGCGTATTTCTTGGTTTTAAG
>JAFGIC010000124.1 GCA_016929815.1 Deltaproteobacteria bacterium | reverse complement strand
GAAGGCCTTGGACTAACCCGGTCCATGGGTTTCAGATCAGGCTGTTCCGCGGGTCTCGGGGTTTGCTGTTGCTGTACGACCAAACGTCTGAAGGTATATGTTTTATCCGTTGCGGGACTTCCGCTGCTGTCGGTAAAGCTGGTGTGCACCTTCACCTCAAGCGTGCTTGTGTTGACCGGGGTGAGCCTGAGGTCACGCTTGCTTGCATCATTCTGATAGCTGGTAAAAAGGTACCCGGCTGTTAATGCATTGCTGCAATTATATTTTCCCATGTCGCAGTTCCCGGAGCTGCATTTTTCAAATATCCGGGCATCGTATTTGCCGCTGCCGGTGATGACGATTTTGTTTATCTCGCCCGTGCCGGCGGATGAGTATGTCCATGTTCCTTTATACTGGTCAACGTCGGCAGCCGCGGCGGTTCCCATCCCAAAAAAAATAATTGCCAGTGCGATTAAAAAATGTTTCATTTTATCCCTCCTTTTAATCCTGCGCTAATAATCAGCAATTTCCGTTTAGAATCTTGTATTAACAAATAATGGATTATCCGGGCAGCTGTTTACTTCACTTCCTTATAATCCGACGGCACCTCGAACAGGGCGTCATCAAGGGTTTCTGTCTTAATATTCAACACCTCGAATGTCCCTTGGACAGGCACAGGGTCCGCGTCTTTTTCAACTGTAATTTCGGCGTCTGCCTCTCTTTTAATCGCAAAAAGCAGATCCTCAGCAAGCCACATCTTTAGTGCGATTTTATCCTGGTCCGGATATTTAAAATGATAGATGGTGCACGAATAACCGTTTATCACTTCCTCCTCGCCTACAGGACCGCCGCCCATATCATATTGGATATCTGTCCAGGCCTGTACAGGATCTTTATGTCTTTCCGGCCATGATAATATGCTGTATTGCTTTTTTTCCGGGTCGAGCATCCAGATACTGCCCAGTGCCTCCGGAGGACTAATAAAGATCATCCCCCCTTCCTCTTTCGACATCTCTACCCGGCGAATGTACGGATCTTTGACATAAATCTTTGCCTTAATGGTTGATTCAGGTGTAGTAATAACGACATCGCCTGAGAACTCTGCCGGCTTCTCCATGGCATACGCTTCTCCATGGGTTATAAGCCATATTGACGACAAAGCGCCTATCAGGAAAATTACAAAATATCTTCTCATCGCCAGACCTCCTCATTTATCAATATTTTAATTTTTTTTACTTCCTGAACCGTTTCCTGAAACTCTTTGATAATACGCCCCTGTTCTTCCATGGTTTTAAGGTAGTAATACATGGCCAGGCTTTCATCCATGTGGTACTTCCATTCATGACAGTACGGTTTTCCAGTGGAACGTGACATATAAGGGCAGCCGCCCATGCAGACCGGTAGCAAAAGGCATCCCGAACATTCACTGCTAAAGGGATTATACTGACTCCAGCTCTGGGCGTTTTTTTCCATTTGCGGTGTACTGGGCTTCAATAAATGTCCTATCTCAGCATCGGGATTTGATGCATCATTCCAGCAGTTTACTATGCCTCCCGATGGAGTCACCACAAAGGCATTGGCCTTTTCAGCCATGCAGTGGATGTTGACCGCGCGTGGAATCTTAAAGGTGAAGAATCCCTTATTGATCAGCTCCATCGATGTCTCCAGCTCAAGGAGTGAAAAGTCCTCAGCCGAAAGGCACTGGCCCGCAATATCCCGGCACACTTCGGTATATGGATATGTCCTGCCGAGATAGGGGTGTACGTTTTCCGCCAATCCCTCACGTGAAAGAAGCTCCAGAAGTTCAGGAATATATTTCCTGTTCGTCTGATCCACATTAATCCGCAGATTAACGGGCACTATCCCAGCGGAATCCCGGATATTTGAAATGATCGCATCAAAGGTCTTTTCACCGTTTACTCCGGGTCGCCGCTGGTCATGGATGTGCCCTGGTCCGTCCAATGTGATCTGTACATTATTGACACTGTTTTTGCGCAGACTTTCGGCGTTTTCCCGGTTAAACAGAAACCCATTGGTGACAACCTGCGAGGAATATTTCCCACTTTTTTTTGTGCAGATTTCATTAAAGGAAGATGACAGCCTCCCAATAGTTCCCAGCTTCAGGAGAGGTTCCCCCCCGAACCAAGTGACGAAAAGGCTGCCTTTCTCACTCAAATTCTGATCGACCATCTTTATAAGGGCTTCCTCGACCTCCGGCGTCATGGATAGAGCATCGTGTTTTTCATAGCAGTAAATGCAGCGGAAGTTGCATGCCAGGGTCGGAAGAATTGTCAGGGAAAGATCCTTCTTTTGCGCGTCACGCTGTTTAAAATATCCCTGTTTGATATAATCGATTTCCGATACCGCTCTATTGATAAGAAAACCGTTGTCCTTAAGCCTCTTCTTGATTTCAACTGCCCGACGGCTGTCACGCCGCGACGCATTGGGCTTCCTGATTATGTCATGAACCAAGGATGCGTCCATGGAATCAAAGGCAATGAGGCTGAGCGTAAAAAAATTAAACCAGAGCTTTGTTCCGTCGGGAAGCGCAACATGATAATTATAGGCCGACGGCTTCAGCGATTCCATGGCTGCATCCTTTCTTATTAGTCATTTGCCCGGCTTTCATTTCTTTATCTCTGGAGCTGTCCGCTCTGCAGCTGTGAAGGAGTGATTGCCCTTTTCTGACTGATCATGGAATTAACCTGATTGGCCAGCTGCCGGGTATCAGTAACCTTAAAATAGCTCATGAGATTCTGCACATACTGATCGTTCTTGAAACGGCTTAACAGGTCAATAAGCCCGGCAATATTTGTATTATTCTTGTCGCAACTATTAAGCTTATTACAGTCCTGATCAGTACATTCATTTTCACCACAATCCCATAAGATTGAACAGCCTTGACCATTACAGTCATTAATACCGCAATATGAAGGACATGATTGGCTTGGACAACTGCCACCAAAATCTTGTCCGGTACATACATTTTCCCGGCAGTCTTCAAGGTTTGGGCATGAACTGCTACCATTAGCGATGCAAGTTTCGAAATTTGGACAGGTGCTTGCCTCGTTAGCACCACTAACGCCTCCCATAAAGTGAACTATGCAACCCATTCCTTGCATGCTTTGATCTATACCTGGTATTTTCATTTGGCTTATCTTTTGTAACTCCGTAATTCTTCCAAATTCATTTTGAAACACGGCTTTGTCAAATCCGCTCAGTTTTACCTTAAGCATCTTGAGTCTGGAACTGGCGCTATCTTTTATTGTGGCGATGCTTTTTGACTTTGACGTAACGGTCGCTGCCTCTGCTGAGAGAATCCTTGTAAGTTCATTGACGCTTATACCGGCAGACATCGCTACCAGTGTTAATATCCTGCCCATAGCCCCCCTGCGTGTAATCTCTTCTTCCGACATAATAACACCTCCCTGGTAAAAATTATCATTATTGATCAATTATCGAATCATCCATAAAAGCTCCTAATCCTTTATATCAACCTATAGCTGATACAAAGTCACAAGAGAATCACAGGAAAAAATTAATTCACTGTTTCACCAGTTCCACCCGCCGGTTTTTAGCCCGCCCTTCCTCCGTGTCATTGGACACAACAGGCGTGGATTCTCCGAAGCCCTTGGGTGTAAGCCTCGCTGAATCGATCCCGAAGAGTCCAAGATAGGCGACAACGGTCTCGGCCCTGCGCTGGGAGAGCTTCAGGTTGTAGTCTTCATCACCCTGGTTGTCGGTGTGGCCCTGAACCTCCAGCTTAAGATCGGGATTCTCCTTTAAAAGTGTTACCACGTCCTGAAGCTGCTTGGTTGATTCCGGCTGCAGGGTGGCCTTGTCGAGATCGAAGAGGATGTCGTTCAGCTGAACACGGCCTTCGGCATCCAGGGCCGCCTTCATCTCAGCGGGGCCGAAGGTCAGCAATTTCTTGAACGGTTCTTCATCAATAATGATCAGATCCTGTTGCCCCAGGTTAGCGCTGCCGGAGACCATGAGCCAGGTTACTCCGCCGTCGTCCCGAGGTATTGTGATAACCATTTGACTCACATCTTCGTAAACCACCCGGCCGCCCTTTTCCTCGGCAGCTGCTCTATAGTTTTCAAAAAATTCCAATTTTGAAATGGTTCTGACCCGGTCGCCGGAGGATGTCCGAACTTCATACAGGAGTCTCCAATATTCGCCCTTGACGGCCTTTTTTTCTCTTTTCTTTGTCGTCTCATTTAAATAGTAAAACTCGTAGGCATCAAAGTTTTTGTGTTTCGACATGTTTTCGGCCAGAACCGAGCCGGGGAACGGACGTATCATGGGATGCTCAGCCACTTTTTCCGCTGCATAGGCAGAAAAATAAAACATGACAAAGAAAATGGGAAAAAATAACATCTTAATTCGATTCATCGTCTTCCCTCCTGGAAAAATTATTAACTGTCCCGGAATGAACGGTTTAAAAATAACTGTCTACTTAAATATCCCTTTGAAAATACCCCTGACCCCTTCACGGACCCCTTCCTTCGTAGCTTCTTTGGCCTCATCCCTGGCAGCCTGGCCCACGTCCCTGGCATCTTCTGCAATTGCCTCTTTCACGACATTGCCGGATTCGCCCGAAGCGGGCGCTGAAGACCGGGCCTGGGCGTCTGGTGCGGAGGCCTCACAGTCACCGATTCGTCGGCCTGAAATAGTGTTTTTCACCTGTGTTCCATAGGGTGCTATGGTCATGTTCATTTCGCCGTTCATGCTGTCGCCGTTATAGGTAATCTTGCCGGTTCCAGTCATCCCGCCGCCCTGTCCACCGCATGTGATTTTCCATGATACTGTGTCCCCATTTATTTGGGTATCCTCCACCTGGCATTCCTGGTTTGCATCGCCACTCACGGGAACCAGGTCATTGTTAGTGATACATTGTTCGTGTGTCACGGATTGCGGCGGCATTCCTGCCATCTCCGTCTTCGTTGTGATCTCCCACTTTCCTGGATCCATGTTCGGGCCAGCAAAGGCCGTCCCAAAAGACACAATAACTGAGGATACAAAAATCATATAAAATATTTTCTTTGCCATTTTTCTGTCACCTCTTTTTAATTAGCTCGCCTGATAATCGTTCCCCTCGTCGCCTGAACAAATGTTTAAACATTAATAAAAATTAATTCATTATGTTAAATTAAAAGTCACAGGAGAGTCACACAGGGGATAAATAAATTTTAATTTTAATAAAACAAGTGACTTAGGCAAGAAACATCTATGTTAGTTTCCAATAAAGCTTGACAGATGCACATATAAAAAGGATAAAAAAGGCGAAATTATTCAATATACTTGACAAATTAGCCTTATCCCTTCCCTTAAAGCATTAAAGGAGTACACATGGATCTCCGCCATGCTTTAATAAAAAAGACAACGAGACCGGTTCTTCCGAATATAATATTAAGGAAGCGCCTGTTTCGCATTCTGGATCAGCGTCGGCACTATGCTGTAACCTGGATTTCCGGCATGGCCGGTTCGGGTAAGACAACACTGGCCGCCAGCTATCTTGACAACAGGGGACAGCCCTGCATCTGGTATCAATTCGATGAACGGGATGGGGATCCGGCAACCTTCTTTTATTATCTTGGGAGCGCCACGAAAAAGGCGATCCGGATAAAAACCGGAGATCTTCCCTTATTTACAAGCGAATATTATCGGGGTGCCTCTGCCTTTTCCCGGCAATATTTTGAATTATTGTGCGCAAGACTTAATCCCCCGTTTTTTCTAGTCTTTGATGATTACCACACAATTCCCCTGAATACTCCCTTTCACGAAGCCTTTAAAAGCGGGATCGCTGAAACCATCCCCGGGATCCATATCATGGTTCTCAGCAGGAATGACCCTCCGGCAACCTTTGCAGGGATGCTTGCCGATAATACCATGAGGATTATAGGAAAGAGTGACCTCGCCATGACTATTGGAGAATCCAGGAAAATCCTGCGCTCCCAATTCCGAGGTGATATAAGCATGGAACTGTCCGATCATATCCATGAAAGGACACATGGCTGGGCCGCCGGAATCAATCTGATGGCAAAGGGCCTGAAAAGCGATCATCCGTCCAACGGTGATATTGATTCTTCATCGCCGGAGAAGATCTTCGACTACTTTGCAGGTGAACTATTTGACAAAACTGATACAGGAACAAAAAATTTTCTTGTTGTGACTGCTTTGCTGCCTAAAATGACGGCATCCATGGCCGATAGCCTTACAGGGCTCTGTAATTCCAATGAAAGGCTGTCATCCCTGGAGAGAAATCATCTTTTTATTGAAAGATACAACTCCCCCCCTCCGACATATCAATATCACCCCCTGTTCCGTAATTTTTTACTTTCCAAGGCTAAAGAAATAATCAGTCAGGAAGAATTTCATAAGATACGGCAAAGGGCGGCCAGCATCCTCGCTGACTCTGACTATATCGACGATGCAGCCGAACTGTACGTGGAATCGCATGATACCGCAGGCATCATTCGTATGGTCGAAGAGTACGGCAAAACACTCATCGAACAGGGCAGAAACATGACTATTGTAAAATGGATCACTTTCATCCCTGAAGAAGCGCTTGAATCCAGCCCATGGGCGCTTTACTGGTTCGCTGTAAGCTGCCGCCACACAGATCCGGCCCGCGCCAGGAACGCCTTTGAGCGTGCCTTTCACGCATTCAATGGACAGTGTAATATGACCGGACTATACCTGTCATGGTCCGGCATCATCGAGAGCACGGTATATGAATGGAATGATTTCACCGTGCTCGATCCCTGGATCAAATGGATGGAAGGATATTTACTTGAGAACGACGACTATCCATCACAGGAAATCGAGGCGCGGGTTGCCGTAAGCATGATGTGCGCCCTTATGTTCAGACAACCGAATCATGATGACATGATCATGTGGGTTGAACGGGCATTGTCCATGTCCCGGAAACACGGCGACGTCAGACTTAAGAGCGAGGCATGGGACTGGGCTATAACCTTCTATTGCTGGCTCGGTAATTTTGCGAGGGCGGAGATCCTCAAGGAAGAAAACAGGAAAGAGATGCGGGCGCACCTCAAAAATCCTGCCGTCATGCTTCATCTTAAGTGGCTGGATATAGCAACCGGCATGTTTTACGGCATCCCGGGGGAATCGATTCTTGAGGAGATTGTCGATGCACTCAAAAGGGGGGAAAAAAACGGCATTCACGCCTGGGACCCGATGTTCCTGACCGAAGGCGTCTATGCGGCCCTGATACTGGGAAAGACAGACAAGGCAAGGGAATTTTTAAAGGCTATCGAGTCTTCACTGCATCCTTCACGCTATCATGGATACACCATGTATCATATAGCTTACAGCTTGTACATGCTCCTAACGGGAGACACCTTCCGCGCACTTGAGCACGCGCGAAAGGCAAATGATATAGCCATGGAGACAGGCTATATCTTTCCTCTTATCATATGCAGATTCGGTCTGGCTCAGGTCCTGGTTGAAAGGGAGGAATTCGCCGAAGCGGAAAAGGAGCTCAATTCCGCCCACGACCTGTCAGTGCGCACCCATTCACACATCCTTGAATTCATGTGTCTGGCGGCAAAGGCCCGATTGGCCGTGAAACAGGGGAAAGAGGGCACAGACAGGAAACATCTCAGAGACGCGCTTCTCCTGGGGAAAAGGCATAATTTTATAAATATGATCTGGTGGTGGCAGCCCGGCATGATGGCGGATATTGTTACAGAGGCGCTGGCCGCCGATATAGAGATTGGGTATTCCCGCCTGCTCCTTAATGCCCACAATGTTACTCTTCGCCCCCCGCCCTACCATATTGCCGCCTGGCCCTGGACCATCAAAATAAACACCCTGGGTCTTTTTGAAATCCTGAGGGATGATCAACCTGTTGAGCTGGCCCGCAGGGCGTTCAAGAAACCCTTGGATTTATTAAAGGCCGTAATCGCATATGGCAGTCCTGAGGTGTGCGTCGATAAAATTATGGACGCCTTCTGGCCCGATTCGGACGGCGATCAGGCCCACAGCGCCTTTTCCACGACCCTTAACCGTCTCCGCACTCTGCTTGACCTGAAGGAGGCGATCAGATTGCGGGATGGGATACTGATGATCGATGAAAACACATGCCGGATAGATGCCCGTGTATTTACGGATTTCGTCGGCAGGGGTGATCAATTGTGGGAACAGGGTGAAAAAGAACAGGCCGTTGCTGTCTATGAAAAGGCCATTGCTCTTTATTCAGGCAATTTCCTTGAGGAAGAAGGTGAAATCGCATGGATCATCTCATACAGGGAACGGTTGAAAGAGCTTTTCATTAGGGTTATCGTTAGATTGGGGCTTTTACAGGAAGAGCAACATGAATCCGACAAGGCCCTTTATCTTTATTACAGGGGGCTGGCAATGGATCAGACAAAGGAGACCCTGTATCAGCGGTCCATGATATGCTGCAGCCGTCTCGGTAGGCATGTTGAGGTTGAAAAGATCTACCGCCGATGCAGGGACGCCTTGAGAAGGGCGCTCGGCGTCAATCCTTCTCAGAAGACATTGGATGTTTATAAAAAGGCCCTCAGTGCCTCTCATTAATACAAGGCTCTTCCATAGGGATTAAAGGGTGAGAGAATCAGAAGATCAGAAGTTGAGAGGGCGAGAAGCTAAGAGAAAAGAATAGAGAATAGAGGATATGAAAAGAGGGGAGAGGAAAGAGGAATGCAACGAATTTTAAATGATTTATTGCCGGTTAATGCGAGAGGCTAGGCATGTCTCCTGGTATGACTTCCCAGGGCCTTTTTGTACTCGTCCATAAGCTTATCCCTGCAATTGCTGCATATGGAATGTGAGACACGATGTTTATTCTGAATGTCATCGGTCAGAAATTTTTTCCTGCCAAGATGCTTACTGCACCACGAGCAGATGATATCAACATCCACTTCCATATTTCACTCCACCCGAAACATACCTTTGACAACCTTTATAAATACTGCGGACAAACATTAGGTTGATAAAAAGGTATCATTAATATGGTTGTATGTCAAATAAAAATACCATATGGAGTGTATAAACCATATTTTCTCTACAATATATCGTATTATGATAGAAAAGAAGGTAAGAGGTTAAGAGGTTAAGAGGTTTAGAGGCCTAGATGACAAACCCCGCATCTGTCGCATTTGCCTACATCGCATATGTCCGACTCTATCCCCTTCAGTGCCAGCATGTATTCTTTTTTAAGGTATTCCTTTCGGATGCCGTGATCGATAAAATCCCAGGGCAGGACCTCGTCAAGCCCCCTCGGTCTCAGCACGAAGAAATCCGGATTGATTTCCGAATGCCGGAATGCCGCGGACCAGTCGTCCCTGTATTGATGTCCCAGCATAAGGATGGAGCCCACCCTCCTGTCTCCCATGGAAAAAAGCGTCTGCATGTACGCCCATTTGGCTACATCAAAGCTTACTGTCACACCGCCTTCCTTTTCAATAGCCTTTTTCAGCCATTTCTGTTTTTCCTTCAGACTTGCAACAGATTCCATGGGGAACCACTGGAACGGTGTAAATGCCTTGGGTATGAAGCAGTTGACGCTCAGGCGTATCCTGCCTATGGTGCCCCTACCCCTGGATTCCTTGACCATGTGATGTTTTATCACCTTGACAAGACTTACTATCTCTTCGACATCATCCCTTGTCTCGGTAGGCAATCCAATAATAAAATACAGCTTTAAAGAAAAATCACTTACCCTTGCTGTAATTTTTACTGCGTTTATAATCTGCTCATTGGTGAGATGCTTGTTGATGACCTTCCTCAGCCTTTCCGAACCTGCCTCAATGGCTATTGCCAGGGATTTCTGCCCGGACCTTTTCAGCCTGTAAAGGGCATCTTCATTGAGCAGGTTCACCCTCAACGAGGAGACTGAAAAACGCCCCCCCCTCTCTGTTATATGATCAAAGATATCATTAATGCCCGGCACATCCAGGACAGATGCGCTGAGAAGGCCGATATGTTGAGACTCTGTAAGCGCCCTGTCTATGCACTCAAGTACATCTTGCTCCCTGTGCTGTCTTGGCGGCCTGTAAACATATCCCGCGGCGCAGAAACGGCAGGACCAGCCGCATCCCCTTCCCAGTTCAATGAGGACGGTATCTGCGAACTCAGTATCCTTTGTAAGTATAGCTGACCTGCTTACCGCAGGATCTGCCGATTTCGGGCATGATATAATCTTTCCGGGAGAACTGTCCTTATGGGACGACAGGCGCGAACGGATTGTACCGTCCTCATTGTATTCCACCCTGAAAAGTGAAGGGACATATACCGAAGTCATCGCTTTTTCGAGCCTCTCCAGCGTTTCTTTTCTGTCTGCCCCTGTGCCCCTGATCTCTATGAACCGCTCAATAAACTCATCCAGGTTGGCCTCAGCCTCACCCGGCAGAAACAGGTCAAAGAACAAGGCGATGGGCTCAGGGTTCATGAATGATGTAATGCCGCCTGCCATGATTATAGGGCAAAACTCATCTCTTTCCCTCTCAAGCAGCGGAATCATTCCCGCTTCAAGTATCGTAAGGATATTGGGGTAGTCATTCTCAAAGGATATGGAGAATGCAATGATATCAAACACGCTGAGGGGGGATTGGGATTCCAGGGTAAAAAGGCCTCTTCCTGCCGCAGGGCGGAGGGACGTTTCCTTATCCTCCGGCAGGAAGGCCCTTTCAGCAACAACATCATCCCGTTTATTCAAAAGAGAATAGACTGCCTGGAATCCCAGGTTTGACATGCCGACACGATAATAATTGGGATAGACCAGGGCAACGGATATCCTGCCGCCCCTGTCTTTCCTGATGGCCCCTCTTTCCCCTTCAAGCCTTGACCGGGCAAGTGAGACCTTACCTCTTGCATCCTTCTCTTTCAATCAATCGGCCTTGGCCCTTAAAAATGTCGGGTAATCAAGGTTGTCCTTGAAAAACGCCTTTTTAAAAAAGCCTTTTTTCTGCGGCTCTATTTCCTCTTCTTCCTCTTCGAATTCAGGCGCATCCATGACGGTCTTCTTCCTCTGATAGGCCGGCACATCAAAATCATTCACTGCTTCGCCTTTCACCTTTACCGTCCAGACATCCTTTGCCTCATCAGGGGTCAGGTCCCTGAGGTTGACTATCTTTCTGTACTGAGGCCTGTCTATCCCGGTAGCAATAACGGTTATCTGCACATCATCTCCCATTTCTTCATCAAACACCACGCCCCAGAAGATCTCCGCGTCTTCGGCTACCTCGCCCTTTATATAATTGCTTGCCTGATCGATCTCCTCCATTGTTATATCAGGTGGGGCCGTTATATTCATGAGCAACCCCTTAGCGCCGCTTATGGATATGTCTTCCAGAAGCGGGCTGTTGATTGCCTGCTGGGCGGCCTCCGAAGCCCTGTTGGCACCGCTTGCCCTTCCTGTGCCCATTATAGCCGTCCCCATCTCGGACATGACCTTTTTGACATCGGCAAAATCCAGGTTTATAAATCCCGTGCTCATGATAAGGTCGGATATGCCCCTGACGGCGTTAAGCAGGACATTATCGGCCTTCACTATAAGGTCCCTGAACATCGCGGTCTTGTCCCCGATCGCCTTCAGCCGTTCATTCGGGATGATGATAAGGGTGTCCACATCCTTTTTCAGCCTCTCAATGCCGGCGAGGGCCCTGTTCATCCTCTTTTCTCCCTCAAAGAGAAAAGGCTTGGTTACAACCGCAACCGTGAGGGCGCCGCTCGCCTTTGCCTCTCTCGCGAACACCGGGGATGCGCCGGTGCCTGTTCCTCCGCCCATGCCCGCTGTAATAAAGACCATATCGGCGCCCGATATCGCCTCCCTGATATCATTGACGCTTTCTTCGGCCGCCGCTCTGCCTATCTCAGCATCGGCGCCTGCGCCAAGTCCCCTTGTGATGTTTGCTCCAAGCTGCATCTTGTTCGGGCATGACGAACGCTCAAGCGCCTGGCTGTCGGTATTGGCGGCAATAAACTCCACACCCTTGAGTTGAGACGAGATCATGTTGTTTATGGCATTCCCGCCCGCTCCACCGACTCCTACAACCTTGATTCTTGCATTGTACCTCTCATTAATGTTTACAAATTCGAATTTCATTTTGTCCCTCCTTCCTTATTATATTACTTCCTTAAACCATTTCTTCATACGATCAACCACCCTGCTGAAGATGTTTCCGTCTCTTATCCTGAATTTCTTTTCCCCATCCTTTCTCTTGGCGCCATAGACCACAAGGCCCACGGCAGTCGCATACATGGGCTTGTTGACAATCTCCGTTAGACCGCCTACACCGACCGGATATCCCAGCCGGGCAGGGACATTAAAGATCTGTTCCGCTATCTCCGTAACCCCCTGAAGCTCGGCTGATCCGCCTGTTACAACAATTCCTGAATTTACTATATCCTCATACCCGGACCTTATAAGGTCATTTTGGATAAGGGTAAATATCTCCTCGACCCTCGGTTCCAGTATCTCCCCCAGTATCTGCCTGGGAAGCACTTTCGGGTTTCTTCCGCCCACTCCCGGAACCTCGATGGTTTCATCCTTGCCTATCATCGAGGAAAGGGCGCATCCGTACTTGATCTTTATCTTCTCGGCCTCTACCTTGGGCGTCCTAAGGCCTATGGAGATATCGTAGGTCAGGTTGTCTCCTCCCAGGGCCAGGACAGATGTATGCTTGATGGCGCCCCTTGAAAAAACCGCCATGTCCGTTGTCCCTCCTCCGAAATCAACAAGCACAACGCCGAGATTGCGCTCTTCATCAGTTAAAATGGCCTCGCTTGAGGCAAGGGATTCAAGCACAATGTCATGGACATCAAGACCGGCCCTGTTGGCGCATTTGATGATATTCTGGGCCGAGGTAACCGCCCCGGTGACAATATGTATCTTTGCTTCCATCCGCACGCCCGACATGCCCAGGGGATTGATGATGCCGTCCTGCTCATCAACGATGAATTCCTGCTCAAGCACATGTATCACCTCCCTGTCCATGGGTATGGCAACGGCGCTTGCGGCCTCTATTACCCTCTCTATATCCTTCCTGGTCACCTCTCTTTCCTTGAGCGCAATGACGCCATGGCTGTTGAAACCCTTGATGTGCCCGCCTGCAATGCCTGCATAGACGGAGCTTATCTCGCAGCCTGCCATAGTCTCAGCCTCCTCCACAGCTTCCTTAATGGAGTTGACCGTCTTTTCGATGTTGATCACCACGCCCTTTCTGAGCCCTTCGGAGGGGTGGGTCCCTATCCCTATGATCTCCACTCCGCCATGGACCACCTCACCGACCACCGCGCATATCTTTGTCGTCCCTATATCAAGGCCTACAATTATCTCTCCGCTCATTATGATTACTCCTTTTCTCTTTCCTCTTTCCTCTTTTCTCTTTCCTCTTTACTCTTTCCTCTTTACTATTTTCGTATCAAAGCCCTGCCGTAGTCTTATCCTCTCTGAGTGACGAGATCATGCCGTTCGGCCCTTTAAATGAAACCACGGCGCCGTCGAGATAATTCATATCTATAACCTTTATCGTATCGATCATATTCGTCTCCTGCAGATGTGTTACCAGCCTTTTAAGCCTGCTTTTCCCCTTCTCCAGATTATCCGAGCACATTTTAATTGCAACAGGCAGGGACATTGAATATATAAGGGCATCTCCGCCGTCATTGACATGTATCTCCGATATGTCATTAAGGGACAGCAATCCTGATTCGGACTCAAAACCCTCAAGTATTGCGGCAGCTATGGCCAATTTCTTTCCGGCGTCATCATCAGCCCTTGAGATACCTGTTATCACTGGATAATCCACATCATCACCCTGCTCCACCTCCTTGAACACAGCACCCCACCTGTTCATGTAAAACAGGCTCTCGAATAGAACCAGCGCCCTGGGTAATTCCTTTTCCGCACTGACTGCCAGGGTATGAGGGAAACGCTTCTCAAGTTGCACGGTTCTTACCCATGGGTGTTGCTCCATCCTGGCCTTTATCCTGTTCGGTTCTATTGTCAGCAGGCTCAACCCGTCATTCAATCCGGAAATCTCTATCAGTTCACTTTTTATCTCTTCATCCACGCCTGATATCTGTATATATTCCAGCCTTAGATAAGGAGAATTGATAAGGCACTTATAAAAATAGATAAATATGAAACTTATTGAGGCCATACCTACAATAAGAATCAGGACCTTAAAAGATACCGATGTCAGGAATTTGAGCATCTCCCTTAAAAGGGGGCGCCCTTTATCCTGCCTCTTTCTCGTCACACTCTGCCTTGACAGTAAGGTCTTTTTTGACATTCACATTCCCTGTTGTATCTTAAAATTCTCCCAGTATCTTTATCTCGGTCTCCAGGGTGATCCCTGTCTCCTCCTTTACCCTGGCCCCGGCAAGTTCCATCAGCGCCAGTATGTCCGAGGCCCTTGCCCCGCCTGTGTTGACTATAAAATTACCGTGTTTCTGCGAGATCATGGCCCCGCCGATCCTCGCGCCTTTAAGCCCGGCCTTTTCTATGAGCCTGCCAGCATAATCGCCGGGCGGATTCTTGAACACGGAGCCGGCGCTTGGATAATCAAGCGGCTGCTTCTCCTTTTTTCTCTTTAGATTTACAGCAATCATCTCCGCAATCCTGTCACTGTCTCCCCTTTGCAGCCTGATTCCGGCCCCGTATATCACCGTCTCTTCAGGTATGGATGAGGCCCTGTAGGAGAACTTCAGATCCCCTTCCTTAAAAATGATCTGTTCCCCGTTTTTATTTACCGTCATGACTCCCATGACTACACTTCCCATGTCCAGGCCCCAGGCGCCTGCATTCATGAAAACAGCCCCCCCCAGGGTTCCCGGGATGCCGGCCATAAACTCAATGCCGGACAGGCCGTTTATCCTGCAATATGACAGGAGATCTGCAACGGACAGGCCTCCTCCCACAATAAGTTCGCGTGCTTCAGTCCCTTCCTGTTCAACGGAGGCCAGTCTGTCTCTTAAGATTATTACAGCCCCCTTTATCCCTTTGTCACCCACAAGAAGGTTGCTGCATTTCCCGACCACCACCCAGGGTATCCTTTCCGTGTAGAGATAATGCAATAACCTTTTCAGTACCGGCAGCTCGCCGGGACAGCACAACGCCTCGGCCTTTCCTCCCACACGGTATGCTGTCACCCTATCCATGGGACTGTCAAAGGCCGTTCCGCCCGGGATTATTTCCGAAAGGCCTGATCTCTGTCTCTCATCCATCCTTATATCTTTTCCAGGAGTTCCTCTCCTATACGATACACATCCCCCGCACCCAGGGTTATCACCCTGTCCCCAGGTTTTACAATATCCATTATAATTTTCAGTATCTCTTCATGGCCGCCCCCCAGGCTCACTTCTTTATGGCCGTGTTCCCTGATCCCCCGGCAGAGCCACTCTGAATTGACCCCCTCAATAGGCCTTTCCCCGGCAGGATACACCGGCGCCAGAACAAGCACATCGGCCTCGTTGAAAGAGATCACGAAACGCTCGTACAGGGCCTTCGTCCTGGTATATCTATGGGGCTGGAATACGACTACAAGCCTTTTATCGGGCCAGCATTCCCTTGCCGTCTGAAGGGTGGCGGCTATCTCAGCGGGGTGGTGACCGTAGTCATCTATAACCATTATACCGTTCTTTTCCCCCTTGACCTGGAACCGTCTCTCCAGCCCTCCCATGGATGAAAGCCCCCTCCTGATGTCGTCCATATCCATCTCAAATTCAAGTCCCACGGCAATGGCTGCCAGCGCATTGAGTACAATATGGCTGCCCGGCATCTTTACCGTCACGCGACCCATGGATCTGCCTTTATTCATCACCTCGAAATCCACGTCAAAGGGCCCCTTCCTGATGTCCCTGGCCTGCAGATCCGCCTGGGAGGTCATACCGTATGTGATATGCCGTTTTTTAATCAAGGGGATTATCCCCTGGATCTCCTGGTTGTCCAGGCATACTATCGCCGTGCCGTAAAAGGGGATCTTATTGATAAAGTCCGTAAACGTTTCCCTGATCCTTTCCATGGACCCATAGTGGTCCACATGCTCATAATCTATGTTCGTCACCACCGCAATAGCCGGAGACAAAAGCATGAAGGACCCGTCGCTCTCATCCGATTCCGCAACCAGGATGTCCCCCTGGCCCAGCTTTGCGTTGGAGCCGCCCCATATATCCAGCCTTCCCCCGATAACCACGGTAGGATCAAGACCTCCGGCGGTAAGGATGGATCCTACCATGGAGGTAGTCGTGGTTTTTCCGTGGGCGCCTGCGATAGAAACGCCGAATTTCAATCTCATCAGCTCGGCAAGCATCTCAGCCCTGCGGATCACAGGGATATTTTTATCCCTTGCCTCAATTACCTCCGGGTTCTCAAGTGGAACAGCGGATGAATAGACCACGACATCCGCGCCCGCTATATTCTCAGGGCTGTGACCGATAAAGATCTTTCCACCCAGGCGTTCCAGCCTCCTGACAACCTGTGATGTCTTAAGATCCGACCCGCTGACGGTATAACCCAGATTGATCAGCAGCTCCGCGATCCCGCTCATCCCTATGCCGCCGATGCCTGTAAAATGTATGTGCTTTGTCTTCCCCAGTATCTTCATAGCTTAATTCCAATCATCTCCTCTATACCGTCGGCAATATCCTTTGCCGCTTCGGGCCTGGCTGTCTTGAGCGCCAGCTCAGCCATCTTTTCAAGGGATGGGCTGTCATCCATTAATCCTGTAAGGACCCCTGCAAGCCTGTCAGGGTCAAGCTCATCCTGAGGTATAATTATTGCGCCCCCGGCATGGGCCAGCATCCGCGCGTTAGCGGTCTGGTGATCATCAGCCGCTTGGGGAAAAGGTATAAGGATAGAGGGTTTCCCCATGGCGGCCAGCTCAAAGACTGTCCCTGCTCCGGACCTGCCGATTACGATATCGGCCTGTCTGTAGGCGATGTGCATATCATTTATAAACGGCCTCACATCAGCTTCTATCCCCATCTCCCTGTATCCCTCAACAGCGCTTTCATAATCGGCCTGCCCTGTCTGGTGTATGACCCTGGGTGTCCGGCCCATGTCCTTTATCTTTTTAAGGGCCTTAATGAACGTCCTGTTTATTGCCGACGCCCCCTGGCTTCCACCCGTGACAAGTATTGTAAATCCCCCTGTCCTCCCTTTATTTCCTTCCCTTATCCCCAGAAATTCCTCCCTGACAGGATCCCCTGTAAGACGCACCTTGTCCTTCGGGAAATGTGACCCGCTTTCCTCAAAGGATATAAACACCCTGTCAACAACCCTGGCCAGCAGCCTGTTGGTGATCCCCGGGAAGGAGTTCTGTTCGTGTATGGCCGTCCTTACTCCCATCAGACGCGCCGCAAGACATACCGGCCCTGCGGAATAGCCCCCTACGCCGAGCACAAAATCAGGTGAAAACCTCCTGATTATTAAAATGGACTGGAGGAAGCCCAGGGGCAGTTTTACTGCCGATCTTATCGTCCCGCGCAAACCGCGGCCCTTGATGCCCTCCACTGTTATGGGAACGCGGTTGATCCCCGCCTCCCTCAGGATGTCATCCTCTATCCTCCTGTAGCCGGTAACAAAGAGGATCTCCGATCCGGGATGTCTCTTAATAAGCTCCTTTCCGACGGCCAGACCCGGAAAGATATGCCCGCCTGTCCCGCCCCCGGCAATAATCAGCCTCAGTCCTTTTAAATTGCCTCTTCTATCTATTGTCCTAACCTCGCCCATCCCGTTCTTTAATCCCTACGACCTCGCCGATATGCTCAACAGCATCCCCACGCCCACAAGGTTAACCAGCAGTGAAGACCCCCCGTAACTCAGGAAGGGCAATGTAAGCCCCTTTGTGGGCAAAAGCCCCATGACTACCCCCATATTGATAATCACCTGAAGACCTATCAGCGCACTGACGGCAAGGGCCAGATAACTGCTGTAAAGATCGGGGGCGTTAAGGGATATCTTGATGCCCCTGATAATAAGTATGCTGAAAAGGACTATTATCACCAGCACGCCGATGAACCCCAGTTCCTCCGCTACAATGGAGAGCACGAAATCCGTATGGGGTTCCGGCAGATATAACAGCTTCTGCTTGCTGTTGCCCAGCCCCACTCCCAGGACGCCCCCGGACCCAAAGGCAAGGAAAGAGTGGATGATCTGGAATCCGAGCCCCTGCGGGTCTTCCCAAGGATTCAAAAAGGCTGTCCATCTGTCCACCCTGTATTTCGTGCTGAATATCAGCCAATAGACAACAGGACACGCCAGGATGCCCATGAGCATCAGCTGCAGGATGTTCAGGCCGCCCACAAACAGCAGAATCATAAGCCAGCCTCCGATTATAACGGTCGTACCCATGTCCGGCTGCAGGAGAATAAGGCCCATGAATAAGCCGGCTACCAAAATATGCGGCAGAAAACCCTTTGAAAAACTGGACATCACGGAGCCCTTTTTTGCCATGGAATAGGCGATATACATTGCCAGGGAAAGCTTTGCAACCTCCGAAGGCTGAATAGAGAGCGGCCCTATTCTTATCCATCTTGTGGCCCCGCCCACCTTTGTACCTATGCCCGGGATCAGGACGGCTATGAGAAGGATTAAACTTATAAAGAGGGCCGGATAAACAAGCCTGATATAAAAACCCGGAGGTATATTCTTTGCCGCTATAAGGAAAAAAATACCCAGACACCCGAAAAAGGCCTGTCTCTTGAGATAAAAGTAGCTGTCGCCGACCTCCTTTTCCGCCAGATAGGAACTGGCGCTGTAAATGGCGATCAGCCCCAGGCAGACGAGCAGGACAGCCGGCACAAGCACAAGGTAATCATAGCCCCCCTGATCTGTTCTGTTAACCGACATCTCTGAGCCTTTCCACCTCTCTCTTAAATACATTTCCCCTGTGGGCGTAATCCGTAAACATGTCAAAGCTGGAACATGCCGGGGCGAGCAGTACAATATCACCCTTAACAGCGAGGCCAAAGGCGATGGATACGGCCTCTCTCATGTCCTTGGCAAAGACACAGGGGACAACGCCTTCAAAGGCATCAGCCATGAGCTGTCTTGACTCCCCCATAAGGATCGCCCCTTTAACCCTGCCCAAGGACGCATCAACCATGGGCCTGTATTCACCGCCCTTGTGACGCCCTCCGGCTATGAGAATAACGGGGCGGTCAAAGCTTTTTATCGCCCTTAGTGCTGCATCCACATTGGTCGCCTTTGAATCATCGTAAAAAGCGACACCTTTGATATCTCCTGCATGTTCAATACGGTGCGGAAGCCCCCTGAAGCTTGTAATGCATGACTGAATGGTCTCCTGATCGACTCCCGCAGCCATGGCAGCCAGCACAACCCCCATAAGATTCTCGATATTATGTGTCCCCGGCAGGAGGAAGCCATCCGTATCAAAGGATACCTCTTCTTTTCCTGGCAACCCGGCTATCAGTCGCCTTCCATCCATGTAGGCATGCCTTCTACCCATAGCGCTCTTCATCCCGTAACGAAGCAACGTCGGTCCTTCCTGCATTTCATAGTCTCTCAGGACTTCGTTATCATCGTTCAGCACTGAATAGGCCCCTCTGCCCTGGTTCTCGAATATTCTCAATTTGGAATGCACATAGGCATTAAAATCTGCATATCTTTCAAGGTGGTCAGGGGTTATATTCATAATTACCGCTATCATGGGATTAAATGTCTCTATCGTGTCAAGCTGAAAACTGCTGACTTCAAGGACCGCGTAGTCGCAATCCTGTTTGCCTGCGGCATAGTCTATTGCCGGCGTGCCTATATTGCCTCCGACAAATACCTTGCGGCCAGACCGCTCTATCATCTCGCCAAGGAGTGACACAGCCGTTGTCTTCCCGTTCGTGCCTGTAACCGCGATAATGGGCGTTTTAAAAAACCGCGCCGCAAGCTCCATCTCTCCTATGATCGGGACGTTTCTCTCCGCCGCGGCCCTCAGCGCATCCATGTCCAGGGGAACGCCAG
>JAFGIC010000123.1 GCA_016929815.1 Deltaproteobacteria bacterium | reverse complement strand
TTAAGGCCGATATCTCCGGCCAGTTTGAGAATATGATGAGCGGTCTCCACGCTTCTTCTTCCCGGCTCCACAACAACAATGAGCCTGTCGACAGCCATGGCGGTTCCTCTGCCAAGGTGCTCGAGACCCGCCTCCATGTCAAGCACAACCGCTTCATCCCTGGCCAGAACTATATGCCTTACAAGGGCCTTGAGCATTGTGCTTTCAGGGCATATGCACCCGCTTCCGCCTGTCTTTACTCCGCCCAGGACCATTAACCTGATATTCCCAATCTTTATTGAGAGTTTCTCGGGAAGGTCATCCACCCTGGGATTCAGTTTGAAAAAAGAACCCATTGTGCCGGTCCTGGCCTCTGTCCTTTCCTCTATGATCTCCTTCATTTCGGAAATGGGGACGATTTCCATGCCCCTGTCAACACCAAGGGCCTGAGCAAGATTGGCATCCGGATCAGCATCAATGGCCAGCACCTTTCTGCCGCTGTCCTCAAGGGCCTTGATAAGGAAAGATGCAAATGTTGTTTTGCCCACGCCGCCTTTTCCGCTTACTGCGATTTTCATGTATACAGCCTCTTTAAAGATATAAGAGATCTGATTATAGGACTTTACTGTTATTTTCAAGTAATAATTCTCATAATAATTGAATAATTTCGTTTTGTGTAAGCAGCCAGTGTCCATCTAAAAACAGGGGTTTTTGAATGGATGCTTTCAGTCCCGTTATAGGCGCATTGACGTCAAGCTAAGACTAAAGGGTCCTATTGAGTGCATTATTTGGCATACCCAGTAGCTTGTAGGATGGCATTTTATATTCCACCTTCATATCTGAAACCCAGGTTGTATAACAGGCTGTGCAAGCTAGAGAAGGGTATATTTCTTAAAAATTGTAAAATAGTTGTAGGGGCAACCCATTGCCTGGCCCGACATAGTTCTGATTTGCAAGAACGAAGGCGGCTGGTCGCCCGGGGGCTATTATCTTGCACAACCATTTGCGGGCAGGCTCATAAAAAGTCCAAAAATCGTCATTCCCGCGCGGGAAACCATGACTACCTGAAAACACTGGATTCCGGAATCAAGTTCCGGAATGACAAACCGGGAGGCTGTCCGGGAATAGCTCCGGGCGTTGTTCCCGCGATTGGAGCCTGTCCTGTACTTGATACGGGGGCGGGAATCAATACGTGCATGAAATGACTGGATTCCCGTCGGAGTTTATTCACGGACTTGATTCAGGTCGGGAATGAAAATAAGGTGAAACAGATGCATTCTCGGACAACCTCCTGGGAAAGCGGCATAACAAAGCTTTTTACGAGGTCATCAATCTTAACTGTGCCGGATTATCATCATAGACGCCAATATATTGACATTGATTTTTGAATACGCTGAAAGCAGTCACCTGCAACTAACTGAAAATAATAGTAAATAATGCCAGTATTCAGAATGGCATTATTTTTGCTTCATATAAAGTCAAGATCTAGGAATGCTTCTCTGATGCGCGTGCAACTTTTCATCCGTGCCGCTCTAAAATAAAATTCAAGAGAAGTCGCACAGGGAAAATAACGGCATTTGGGGTTGCATTAATAGATTTAAAGAAGGCGGATGCTAATTTTTATTAAAGGACATCATTTTAAGGATGTCCTTTTTTTGTATACTGTAAAATTTCTTGACATAACACCGATGATCTGTAATTTTGGATCGACTAAAATGACAATAGCCTCACTCAAAAAAGGGTGTGGCTATTTTCTTTATATATTTTGTTTAAGATTTTATCAGGAAATATCTAATGGATGAAATAAGCGATGTCCACAGACTGAGATACGAAGAGAAAGATATAACAATTATCGGAACAGCTCATGTATCAAGGAAAAGCGCGGATCTTGTAGAGGAGATCATAGCGGAGCAAAAACCTGATACTGTTTGCGTGGAGTTGTGCGATTCAAGATATCAGGCCCTGACGCAGAAGCAGAAATGGCAGGATACGGATATAATAAAGATAATAAAGGAAAAAAAGGCCTTTTTTCTGCTTGCCAACCTTATGCTCGCATCCATACAGAAAAAGATCGGTCAGAAGCTGGGGATCAGGCCCGGCCAGGAGATGCTCAGCGCTATTGAATCGGCAGGTAAAGTAAACGCTCATGTCCATCTGGCCGACCGGGATATCAGAACAACACTTTCAAGGTCATGGAGATCAATGGGGTTATGGTCAAGGTTCAAGCTTATGATGCAGTTTATGGCCTCCCTTCTGGGCGTTGACGAGATAAGTGAGAAAGATGTCGAGGAACTGAAAAACCAGGATATTCTGGAAACAGTGCTTTCCGAAATAGGGGAGATTCAGCCTCAGCTCAAAAGGATACTCATTGATGAAAGGGATCAATATCTTGCCGATAAGATAAGAAATGCTCCGGGAGAAAGGATAGTCGCAGTTGTGGGCGCAGGTCATGTCCCGGGAATAAAGAATAACTGGGAGAAGGACATTGATCTGAAAGCGCTTGAGGAGGCGCCTAAGAAAGGCAAGCTTTTCACCATATTTAAATGGGGCATTCCTGCTGCAATAGTGTGTCTCATTGCGGCGGGTTTCTTCATCGTAGGCGAATCCGCCGGCGCTCATATGATAAAATACTGGATTATTGTCAACGCACTGCTGGCCGGCATCGGCGCAGCCCTTGCCTTTGCTCATCCCATAACCGTGGTTTCCGCCGCTGTCGCAGCGCCGATAACATCCCTCAACCCCATGATAGCAGCAGGCTGGGTTGCAGGGCTTGTGGAGATCTTTCTGGGAAAACCCAAGGTGCGTGATTTTGAATCGCTTCCCGAAGATATCACATCAGTAAAGGGGTTCTGGCGGAATAAGATAACCAGAATACTTATGGTAGTGGTTTTTACAAATATCGGAAGTATCCTCGGCACCTTTGTGGCCATCCCTTTTATGGTAAAGGTCTTTGCATAATTGCCCTTTGCGGCAGGTCTTTTTTGCAAGAGATATCTTGAAAAACAGACGCGCCTCTGATACTTTAATCATCTTTTTCAGGAGGGAGAGAAATGAATAAAAAAGATATACAATATGGTTATACATTTGATGATCTTATCCTGATCCCTGGCCGATCTGCAATACTTCCCGATCAGGTGGATGTCACGACACGATTGTCAAGGAATATCAAACTGAATATACCGCTGGTAAGCGCCGCCATGGATACTGTAACAGAATCGGCTACCGCAATTACAATGGCCAGACAGGGAGGGCTGGGATTTATTCATAAAAATATGAGCATTGAAAGACAGGCAATTGAGGTTGAAAAGGTCAAAAAATCGGAAAGCGGAATGATTGTCAATCCGATAACCATCGAGCCGGACAAGAAGATACATGAAGTGCTTGAAATAATGAACAGGTACAAAATATCAGGAGTTCCGGTGGTAAAACAGGGCAATCTTGTCGGAATAATTACCAATCGGGATCTGAGATTCGCGACCGATATGAATGAGAGGGTGTCGGCAGTTATGACCAAGGACAACCTTGCTACCGCAAATGTGGGAATTACCCTGGAGGAATCAAAAGCTATTCTGCATGCAAGACGAATAGAGAAGCTGCTTGTAGTAGATGAAGATGGAAAACTCAGAGGACTAATAACAATAAAAGATATTGAAAAGATCAAAAAATATCCCAATTCATGCAAGGACAACCTCGGGCGTCTTCGTGTCGGCGCTGCCGTGGGAGTGGGTCCTGACCTGGATGAAAGGCTGGAAAGGCTTATTTCCTCTAATGTTGATGTTATTGTTGTGGACACCGCCCATGGCCATTCGGAAGGCGTTCTCAGGGCAGTAAGAAAAATCAAGAAGAGGTATCCTAATCAGGAACTGGTGGCAGGCAATGTTGCAACCCCCGAAGGAACAAAGGCCCTTATAGACGAGGGAGTAGACGCTGTCAAGGTAGGTGTCGGTCCGGGTTCCATCTGCACCACAAGGGTCGTGGCCGGAATCGGCGTTCCGCAGATGACGGCTATTATGGAATGTTCCGAAGAGGCGAGAAAGCATGGCGTGCCGGTAATCGCCGACGGAGGGATAAAATATTCGGGCGATATTACCAAGGCTATTGCCGGGGGGGCCGATATAGTGATGATAGGAAGCCTTTTCGGAGGAACAGAGGAGAGTCCCGGTGAAACCATACTGTTTCAGGGCAGAACCTACAAGGTATACAGGGGCATGGGATCAATAGAGGCAATGAAGGAAGGCAGCAAGGACAGATATTTCCAGACCGAGGTTGAGGCGGAAAACAAGCTCGTTCCCGAGGGAATAGTGGGCAGGGTTCCTTATCGCGGATCTCTCGCGGCTGTTACCTATCAGCTCATCGGCGGTCTGAGGTCCGGCATGGGTTATCTTGGCTGTAATAATATCTCCGAACTTCAGTCAAAGCCGAGATTCATGCGTGTAACAGGGGCTGGGCTCAAGGAGGCCCATGTTCATGATGTTGATATAATCAAAGAGGCGCCCAACTACAGGATGGAGTAATGCCCCAATCCATATATGAAAACAAGATCCTTATTCTTGACTTCGGATCACAGTATACGCAGCTAATTGCCAGAAGGGTGCGCGAGGCCCAGGTATACTGCGAGATACACCCCTTTAATCTGAGCATTGAACGCATAGAAGAGTTTTCGCCAAAGGGCATAATCATGTCCGGCGGCCCTGCTGACGTGTTTGCAATTGAAGCGCCGCTCTCGGATGAATCCATATTAAAAATGGATGTCCCGGTGCTGGGCATCTGTTACGGAATGCAGTATATGACTCATGTGCTCGGAGGCCTTGTCGCGAGGGCAGAGGATCGTGAATACGGCCACGCCAGGATACACGTTAATGATGACAGGGATCTGTTTCATGGCTTTGATATGCTGAAGGAAGAAAAGGTGTGGATGAGTCATGGCAACAGGATCGATAAGGTCCCTGATAATTTTCATGTCCTTGCAGGCAGTAAAAGCAGCCCTGTTGCCGCGATGGCGGATTCTAACAGGCGGTTATTCGGCGTCCAGTTCCACCCTGAGGTGGCCCACACACCGAACGGGTTTAAGATCCTCAATAATTTTCTTTTCAAAATCTGTAAATGCACGCCTTCATGGACAATGGAGTCATTCGTAAAGCAGACCGTTCTTGATCTGAAGGAAAAGATAGGAGAGGACAGGGTCGTATGCGGTCTTTCAGGTGGAGTGGATTCATCCGTAACAGCGGTTCTTCTTCACAGGGCCATAGGAGACAGGCTTGCCTGCATCTTTGTGGACAACGGGCTGTTGAGAAAGGGTGAGGCCAGGGAGGTCATGGAGCTTTTCCATGAACGTTACAATATCAATCTTCACCTTGTCGATGCCTCTGAACTTTTCCTGAGCAAACTCAAGGGAGTGATTGATCCGGAGAAGAAAAGGAAGATAATAGGGAGGGAGTTTATCTCTGTCTTTGAAAAGAAGGCCGGGGAACTGGGAGACATCGAATATCTGGCCCAGGGAACCCTCTACCCGGATGTTATAGAGAGCGTCTCATTCAAGGGGCCCTCAGCCACCATCAAAAGTCATCATAACGTGGGAGGGCTCCCGGAAAAGATGAAACTTGCCCTGGTGGAGCCCCTTAGAGAACTGTTCAAGGATGAGGTGCGCCAGGTCGGAATTGAACTGGGACTTTCGAGAGAGATGGTTATGCGCCATCCCTTTCCCGGACCGGGATTGGCCGTGAGAATACCGGGTGAAATAACAAGTGAAAGGCTTGAAATCCTTAGGGAAGCGGACGCTGTTCTGATCGAAGAGATAAGGGAAGCCGGGCTCTATGAAAAGGTGTGGCAGTCATTTGCCGTGCTTCTTCCCATTAAGACGGTCGGAGTAATGGGTGATGAAAGAACCTACGAAAATGTAATAGCCATCAGGATTGTTGACAGCATGGACGCCATGACCGCGGACTGGGCAAGGGTCCCCTATGA
>JAFGIC010000122.1 GCA_016929815.1 Deltaproteobacteria bacterium | reverse complement strand
ATAAATTTAACTCCCTCCTCAGCATAAGGCTGTCCGCAAAGCTGATATGCTCAAACATGCTTCTCATGCCCATTATGTATCTCTCTTCTGATATTATACCCTGTCTTAGCTCGAATCCCCTTTTGCGCATGCGCCTTTTCATAAGACCCAGGTTTTCACGCCTGATCCTTATAAGGTTTGGGAATATCCTGAAACCAAGAAAGGAAAGGCCGTTCAGCCTGGAGTTTACAAAGGTCGCACCCCTGTTCAGGTCAAGTTTGAGATGTGCGCGCATATATTCCCCTATGGTCTTCAATGCCATTTTAAGACCGCCCTTTGAGCCGGAAAATATCACCATGTCGTCCATATATCTTATATAATATTTTATACCCATTTTTTCCTTTATGAAATGGTCCAGTGCATCAAGGAACACGGTCCAGTATTTCTCATCCCCCAGCTCGAAGAATTCCGCCCTGTATGCATTTATCTTTTTGTTAAGGGCAAAGCGCTCCAGTACCTCTTCATCAAAGAGCCTGTTCTTCCTGTCGAATGGTATTGTTATTATCTTGAACATAAAAATCAAAAATTATTGTGTCCTGGCGAGGCGGAAGCCCAGGTTGTTGTTGCGGTTGTCCGGCGTGTTGTTGTTGCGGTTTGCCGACCGGCAGTTCCTGGCGTTGTTGTTCCAACCGCCGCCGCGTTTCACCCGGTTCGAGCCTCTATACGATGCCTGCCGCCTTGAAGGATAAAGCTATCCTTACTCTCAACATAAATTTGTATTTCTTACCCCTTTTCTTTAATACCCAAATCTTTGCATATTTTCCTTACAAGAGAATTATCGATTTCTATATATCTTGGTATTGAAGATCTTTTATTTAATTCGGGGTTCCACCACCATGAATGTCTCGCGCCTTCTCTAAGGAATGCACATCCATGTCTTTTGAGATATCTGATGAACTCTTTTCGCTTCATACAGAGACAGTCTCTTCAGAATAATTGGATTCTGCCGCGCTGATGGCCTCTCTTCTGTTAAATTCAAGGGCTTCCCTTAGAGTTATCCTAAGGCTCTCAAGAAGTTTCTCCCTTGAATGTTCCTGGCAATTTACACCTGGGATTTCTTCAATCCATCCAATCCACCATTCATCCTTTTTCTTTACTACTGCGGTATAGGTATTAGGCATATGCCCTCCTCTTAATAATAGATAAAACACGGAGCGTTATAATCATACATCTTGTTTGTATTACATAGGGATACCCATGCATGCAATAAACCGATTCAGTTTTTTGTTACAAAATTATATTCTATGCAGTTTATTGGTGTCAATCTGAATAAAGGGACATAAAAGGTTTTACATAACGCCCCGGACATGGCTTGAAATCATAGCTAACGTGCGTCCATATAAAGAGGGGATTCAATCCATCCAAAGATCTTTCTGTTGGGCTATGAGTGAAACTTATTTGTTAAACCCAATTTTCCAATTGTAATTTCGGGATCCTTTTAAATTCTTTCACATTGTTTGTAACCAGGGTGAGTGAAAGGCTCCTGGCGTGTGAGGCTATAAGCAAATCCATGGCGCCTATCATCTTGCCTTCACTCTCCAGAAGACTTCTTATCTTGCCATAGTGAAATGCCGCCTTCTCATCAAAATGAACTATCTCCAGGGGCGCAAGAAACCCGATCAATGCAGCCCTGTTCTGTTCAGGCTGACTGCTTTTGGCAATGCCGTATTCAAGTTCTGATAAGGTGATGGATGAGATCGCAATATCTGAAATTGCAGATTTTTTAAGTCGTTGAAGAACCTGGGCAGGTTTTTTTTTGATGATATAGATACAGATATCGGTATCGAGCATATAATGCATCAAAGGACCTCACGATCTTCCAATAGGGGTTGTTCCCGCTTCTCCATATAGTCATCGGTAAACTGATCCAGGCTATTGATGAGAGATTCCCATGGATTGTCATTTGGAATGAGTACAACATTGTCGCCGATTCTTTTGATATATACCTCATTTCCATTAAAATTGAATTGCTTGGGAAGCCTCACCGCTTGACTTCTGCCGTTTTTAAAGAGTTTTGCTGTTTTCATAGAATCTCCTTTTAGTATATATCTAAAAGTATATACTAATAAGAATAAAATGTAAACATTGTAGATTAATGACAGGGTCTGCATAACTGTCGAGGGGAAAAAGGCCAAAACCCGTGGCTTATTCCTGAGGATTTCCTTTTTGCCTGCTTTGACCAGAGGCCCTCTTTTGCTGCTTCGGCAGAGTATCTATAATATTGTAGGATTTGCAACTGCTTATGTTTTGAGAAGATCTTCTGCTGTATGAAAAGCAGCCTTCCCTCTGCGCTCTTTGGTCTCAAATCTTTTTATTTCATCCAAATCCAGGATGTTTTCATACATCTCCTGCAATGACCTTTTTATCAAGGCGGATCTGTCCTGCTGAAAATGTTCGGTCAGCTTCTTTAAAATCCTTTCCTGCTCTTTATTCAACCTTATGGATATCACTCCCATTTATCATATACCTCCTCCCCCTTGGCAATTGATATAACATAATAGCTGTTCTTCTCAATATAGCATATTGCTCTGTATTTTCCCTTTCTAACACGATAGTAAGCCCTTTCTGCAGACGACTTTAATTTCTTGATAAAGTTTTTTATTCTTCCATAATCCTTTCTTGAAGATTGACCGCCGGAATTTGGGATAGGGATCTTCGGATATTAAATAGACCCAATTTTTGGCAGGAACCGGCATACACGAGTTTGACATGCAGGATAGAGAGAAATATTATATATATGAACCTGCCATCAATTTAAGATACCAGATACTCGAAAAAAGATGCACAGCCATCATACCGGATCTCTTGATTTATGAAATTGCAAATACACTGAGATATAATCCCAACTTTACAGAAATGGGTTTTGAAATAATGGAAAATCTTTCAGAGAGGTGTTTATGACGGATAGGGTTCCAGGACGTAATGATCCGTGTCCGTGCGGCAGCGGAAAGAAATACAAGAAGTGCTGCATGGGGAGGGAAAGGACAGGCACATCGAACTCTGACACAGCGGACGTATTCGATGAGCTGCGCCAGGCTATCGAAGGGCAGAAGTTCTCCTCGATTCAAGAGGCGCAAGCCTTTGCGGATCTTTTTATGCAAAAGCACAACCAAGAGCCGATCGAGGCATTTCACGGCATTTCACGAGAGCAGATGCATCGTATTTTGTACTCTCCCTTTACATCTCCTCAGATTGTGAGCTTTCCGGACAGGCTTGACACAACGCCTTCAGCGCCGATCCTGAGCCTGTTCAGCATGCTTGTGGATGCCATTGGCGACAAGGGCATGAAACCGACTGCAAAGGGGAATCTGCCGCGAAATTTTTGCAGGGAAGCCGCCATGTCCTACTGGGGGGAGGAGACCTACCTGGAAAACACGCTTTTTTGCGGCATCAACAGGGAAGAGGATTTTTTTGAAATGCATATCACACGCATCATAGCCGGAATCGCCGGCCTGGTCCGAAAATACAAGGGCAGGTTCATGCTCAGCCGCAACTGCCGCAGCCTTATGTCCAAGATGGGATTGGCCGGCATCTACCCGCGTCTTTTCAGGGCCTATGTCGAAAAGTTCAACTGGGGATATTGTGATCGCTATCCCGACATCTTTTTCATCCGGCATTCTTTCCTTTTCACCCTTTACCTGCTAAAGCGCTATGGCGGCACATGGCATCCGCAAACCTTTTATGAAGACTGCTTCCTGCGGGCATTTCCCATGCTGCTCGACCATGTGGAGCCCACCCCTTTCTACACGCCTGAGCAGGAAATCCGGTCCTGCTACACACTGCGCGCCATGAAGCGTTTTGCCCGTTTCCTTGGGCTGGCTGAGGTGGAGGCTTTGATCAAAAAGCCTTATGAAAAGGAATGCCGCATCAGGAAACTGCCCTTGCTGGAAGACGCGGTCCGGTTTCACCTCTAAGAGTTTTCATGATTTCATCCAATATGATTGATAAGAAAAAGATTGACAAATTTTTATATTTACAGTATATTTGAAATACTGAATTACTGATTTTCATCATTTTAGGAGAATATCATTATGGCGACAACCATTCAGATCAACAAACGTGGGACACTCACGCTCCCCAAGGAATTACGAAAAAGGTTGGGATTGGAAAGGGGCGGGGTAATAATGGCTGAGGAAACCAATGAGGGTATAGTCTTAAAACCGGCAGTGGCATTCCCGATCGAGATGTACACAGATTCACGCATGAAGGAATTTGCGAAAGAGGATGAAAGGCTTATGGCGCACATCAAGAAACGGTCAACCGGATAATGCGCATCTTTCTTGATGCCAATATCCTTTTTTCTGCATCCATAGACGGGAGCGCAACACGTCTGCTTCTCGATGCCGCTCTGAGATATGCAGATGAATGCATAACCAGCCCACATGCCTATGAGGAAGCAAGGCGAAACATAGAGGCAAAACGACCGGGACAATCAGCAGGGTTCAAAGAGATAAGCAAAAACATAGTATTCTGCAATGCCTTTTATACAGATCTTTCAATAGATCTGCCGCAACAGGATATTCCAGTCCTTGCAGGTGCAATCGGGGCACAATGCACCCATCTGTGGACCGGAGACAAGGAACACTTTGGTCCATTGTATGGAAAGACCATTCAGGGTGTGCAGGTTGTATCAGGCATAATGCTTGCCGATATATTGATGGATCTGGGCTGGAGGCCGATTCCCTGATTGAAATAGTATCCTTCTGATGCCAACAACCGGCTAAAACAAATAATAACAAAAAACCCCTTACTCTTTTTCAAATTAATCATTTTCATTTCTTCCTTAAAATATATTCTTACATCTTATCAAGATCGAAGCCACCAAGAAGATCACCCATTGTGCCATCAAGACCTTTATTTAATTTGCACAATACTGCAGAAAAATATGTATAAGGCACTAAATTTTTGAGTGTTTTTTTAAAGACTTTAGTCTGGAAAGGCCCCAGGCTTCCAATATCAACGTATTCAACATGGCCTGCCTTAGCCTCATCAAACTGCTTAAGAGGATTATCCGACAAACCAGAAGGATAGTTCATATTTAACTGTTTAGCTAACCTGTTATGTAAATCATTAGAAAAAGCATTATTCCCCAAATAACCTGACAGATTCTTTTTAAATAACTCCACCTTGACAGCCACAGTCTTTATATAGGAACCCGTTGGATTAGTTATTGAACCCTCTATGTTTGTGTAACTAAACTTTTCCCTGGGAAAAGCATCTGAATACTGTTCATACATATTGATCCCCTTGATATTTTCTATCTTAGGATATTTCTGATATTCCGCATACAATCTCTCCATGGCAATATTTACTTCAAGCTCTATACTGCTATGTGACCAGAATGAAGATACATCATTGTAATGTTCT
>JAFGIC010000121.1 GCA_016929815.1 Deltaproteobacteria bacterium | reverse complement strand
TAATTTTCTTGACAGTTTGTAATTGTTCAACTAGAAAGTTTTTTGATCTAAAAATGCGTAATTAATTAAACGGTTGTGCGCATTTTCATTATAATCAGTGCGTGTTGATAAACGACACGGCAACGTCAAACAAGCAGCAACAGTAATGTAATGAAGGGAGATAAAATATGATTCAACGCATCCTATTAACAACGGCACTTCTAATACTTTTTGGAGCAGCGGCCGTATCCGCACAGTCGACTCCTACTCAGGTTCAGAAAAAGGTGTCGGACGCCCTTGGAGTTGAGGGCAAGGCCCAGGAAAAAGCCGACAAATTGAACGCAGACAGAAGCGGCATGCTGGAAGAAATCCGCAATGTCAAATATAAGATTGCATGGCTTGATTATCGTCAAAAACAGTACAATGTTTACGTAAATTCCGTTAAGGAAAACATCGCAAACCTCGAATTCCAGAAGACGGAAATTCTTACCCTGCGTGAACAGCTGGAGCCTTACCTCGATGAAGTAATTAACCGCATGGAACAATTCATTGATAATGACCTTACCTTTAATACGGAAGAAAGAACAAAAAGGATTGAAAATTTAAGAGATACAATAAATAACTATGAAGTATCAATGAGTGAAAAACTTCGCATGGTCCTGGCAGAAGGTCTCCAGATCGAGGCGGATTACGGAAAACAGCTTGAAACGGATGAAACCCAGATCAACATAGACGGAGAGGATGTGCAGGTTACAACCTTCAGATTGGGACGCGTTGGAATGTTTTACAGGAATCTGGACGGCACTGAGACAGGCCGCTGGAATGAGGACGCCCAAAAATGGGAGAAGGTCCCAGAAGAATTAAACAGGAGTATCCGCCGGGCCGTAAGTATAGCATCAGGTGAGCGGACAGTTGAATTAGTTGATCTTCCTTTAGGAGTAATAGAATAATGGCAAATCAATTGAAAAAAATCACGGTTATTTTATCGGTCATGTTTCTTGTCGCCCTTTCAGGCAGCGTGATTGCCGCTGAGGAATGGGGGCAGGTAGCACAGCAAATTGAAAATGATCAGACCCAGGCGGTCAAAGATGCTGCTGAAACGGAGCAGCTTGCAACTATGGATAGTGCCGCGCTGGAACAGGAACTGGCGCAGCTGAAGGCAGAAGAGAAAAGGGCTCAAGGCGCCTACGACGCACTCAGGGCCGAATTCGAGAGGCTCCAGAAGGAAGAAGCGAACCTCAGGACCGAGCTTACGGATGAACAGGCCGAGATTGACTCTATTGAAGGTACGATCCGCGGCACGGCCGATGACGCCATCACCCTGAGCAGGGACAATTTTATCACCGCCGAGTATCCCGACAGGACTGAAGTGCTAAATGAACTGTCCACACAAAAGAAGTTCCCCGGCCTGGAAGGAATCAAGACCCTTGTTGATTTCTTTTTCCAGGAGATGGAAGAGCAGGGCCAGATTAAAAGAAGGACCGGAGAGTTTATAGGTCCCGACGGCAAGATTACAACCGGCGATATTATACGTATAGGCCGTATTACCGCCTATTATCGATTGCCGGATGGGAATATCGGTTTCCTGCTTCCGGATTCATCCGGGCAGAACCTGATCGCCGTTACGGGTGAGATTGGCTATTCTGCGAAAAAAAATATAAAGGCCTTTTTTAATGAGACAAGCAACGTAGCTCCTATAGACCCGTCGGCAACAGGAGGCGCTTTCTCAGAATTTACAGAAGGGGAGAACCTGTGGGAATGGATGGCAAAGGGCGGTCCTGTTATGTATTTCATCTTCGCGGTTGCCTGTCTGGCAGCACTTATTGCAATTGAAAGGACCATTGTTCTGGGCAGTAAGTCAAGGGCTTCTGAAAAGGTGATAAATGAGATAAAGGAACTGGCGAAACAGAACAAATACAAGGAGGCACGCGATTATTGCTCATTGAAGAGCAGGGTGCCGACATGCCAGATGCTTGAAGGCGTTCTTCAACATGAAGGTGAATCACAGGAGGTGCTTGAGAACTCTCTCCAGGAATCAATACTTAAGATTCTGCCTAAACTGGAAAGATGGCTGGGCGCATTATCGCTTCTCGGTGCTATCGCACCGCTGCTGGGACTTCTCGGCACGGTTACAGGTATGATCACGGTTTTCCAGGTCATTACAACTGCCGGTACAGGAGACCCGAGACTTATGGCCGGCGGTATTTCAGAGGCATTGTTAACTACCCAATTCGGCTTGATTCTTGCTGTCCCGGTAATGCTTATTCACCACCTTCTTGAACGCCAGGTTGATGGTATCATTTACGATATGCAGGAAAAAGGAACATCATTTATTGTAACAATGATTAAACAAAAGGCCTGATAATCGGAGGCATGAAGTGTTATACGATTTATATGAAGCAACTATTGAGCAGGTGGGGCTTGGCGGATTTGCAATGTACCCGCTTCTGCTGACGTGTCTCGCTATGTGGGTCCTTATATTTAAAAAGATAATAGATATGAGGGCCTACACAAAAGGAAGTAAATCTGCAGCGGATTGTATAAGCTCTATTGGAAAACCGGATTTTTCATGCTCTTTCTGGCAGAGACAACTGATGGACGGATACGTCGCAGAACAGACAACAAGTGAAAACCTGAACAGGAATATTGTAAACAGTCTTTCCATACGTCAGAAGGCTTTTATTGATAAACATACTTCTACCATAGCGGTTCTCGCCGGAATAGCTCCATTGTTGGGATTGCTTGGAACGGTTATGGGCATGATATCAACCTTTGAGGTTATTTCCATGTATGGAACCGGTAATGCGCGTGCCCTTGCTGGAGGTATATCAGAAGCACTCATCACAACAGAAACAGGCCTTATAATTGCTGTTCCAGGCCTGTTTTTTGTCTCTTTTTTAAGCAGACAGGCGAATGAGGTTTATACAAAGATTCAGAGGTTCTGCATATTGCTTCTGGATGTGCCGTTGAAGAAATAATAAACTTAATTTAAAGAGGATAGTCTTATGAAATTAGATGTCGGAAGAAAAACAAAAGATACAGAAATCAATATGGCGCCTCTTATTGATATGGTATTTATACTCCTCATATTTTTCCTTGTAACTACAAGTTTTGTCAAGGAATCCGGTGTAGAAGTCAAACGACCCATTGCGTCAACCGCTGAAACTGCGGAAAAAACAACCATTATTGTGGCAGTTACAGAAGATGGCGCGGTCTGGATTGACAGCAAGAATGTTGATATCAGATCGGTGAGGGCCACAATGGAGCGTTTCAGACACGAGAATCCACTTGGCAACGTCGTTATAACGGCTGATAAAAACAGTCTTTTCGGCGTTTCCATTGAGGTGCTGGACGAAGTAAGAGCGGCAGGGATAACAAATGTTGTTGTAGCCGCTACAAAGGAATAGATTATGACTACTACATATCAACAGTCAGGTTTTGGTTTTAGCGGCTTTTTGGTAATCGTTATAGGACCTATTGTTGCAACTGCTGTTTTATTTGTTCTGCTGCCTTTGTTGACATCCATTAGTCGTACATCGAATGAAATTCCTGAACAGACCCAGATAATGATTTTTAAGGCTAAAACACAGAAGGCTCCTGATATAAGAAAAAAACAGGAAGAGACAAGACCAAAGGAGATCAAAAGACAAGAAACAGCAAAGCAAAAAGCGGATGCGCCTAAATTCGACTTAGTGGATGGAGGTGCGGCCGGCGCAGGGATAGCGGGAACGGTAAGTATCGGTATGGTCCAGAGTGGAGATATTCAGGGCACAGGGAAAGATCTGTTTAAAGTAGATTCATCACTTTACAGAACGGCATTTGAACTGAGCCAGGTTGATAAGCCGCCTACGGTTCTCAGATCGGTTCCGCCTCAATACCCATTTCTTGCAAAAAGGAACAATATAGAGGGCAGGGTGGTTCTGAGATTCATAGTGGATTCCGATGGTAATGTCGTTGAACCTGAGATAAGTGAATCTGAGCCGGAAGGTGTATTTGACGAGGCCGCCATTGAAGCTATACTTAAATACAAATTCAAGCCCGCTGAAAAGGATGGAAAAGCAGTCGATTGTATTGTTAACGCGCCTATGGCATTTCAATTAAGATAAAGAGATACTATGAAAACTGACAGACATCATATAAATTCAATAATATTTCTTTTGTTTTTTTTCGCAATGGTCGTTTTACCCCATAATTTATTCGCACAAGAAGAAGGCGAAGAGGCACAAAGGGTAGAAGATGAAAAAATGACAAAAGAAGGACAGGCAGCCCTGGTAGCAGCCAGTGAAGCATTACAGATTGAAGACTTTGCTACTGCGGAAAAGACCCTTGTGGACTATCTTGCCACAAACCCTACATATAAACCTGAGATACTTTATTCAATGCTTGGGGTAGCTTATTTTAACCAGGATAAATTCAATGAGGCCTCAAAAACCTTTGGAGAGGCCTTCAACATTTTTCCCGAAAATACGGAATTTCTCACAAATCAAACTCAATGTATTGTTAATCATGCACAAAAAAATGATGACAAACAGTCATACATTGAGGGGGCAAAGCTATTTGAGAAGTGCTACCAAGTAATACCAGGGAACAATACTGAACATCTCAGAAATGCTGCCTTGTGTTATTACGCGGCGGAAGACCTTACGGCGGCAAAGCGTGTTTTTATACAGCTGTATGGATTGAAAACTGAGCCTGATTTTGAGATACTGGAAACCATCTATAGAATCAGTGAGGAACTGGGCCAGAAAGATGAGATGAGAAAGTACCTCTACCAGATGATGGACCTGAAACCACTAAAGAGTGAATACTGGCTGCTCCTCGGGCAGATGTATTATGAAACCAATGATTATCAGAATATAGCTGCTACCCTTGAAATAGCATACGATATTAAAACACCAGAAAAAAAGGATCTGGACAATCTTATTGGCCTTTATAACTATCTCAATGTACCGCTCAGGACATCAAAGTCTCTTGTTAAATATTCTAAAGAATTAGAAATGGCAAAAGATGACAAGTTGCAGATCATTAAAGGATATTATTCTACAAACCGGTTCGATAAATGTGTATCCTATATTGATGAGACCCTCAGTAAGAAAAAAGATACCGATTTTATGATTCAGAAGGCAACCATACTTCTTGAATCTCGGAAGAATGAAGATGCCATTAAAGCAGCGGACGATATTATAGCTGTTGATCCTAATCAGGGAAACGCGTATATGATTAAGGGATATGCCGCATGGGACATGGAAGACTGGCCCACGGCAAAACAGGCCTTTGAAAAGGCAATAGGCTTCAAGGATATCAAGAGCACTGCGAAATATCTGGTTGAGGTAATTGAGTCCCTTGAAACTGCCAGGGCTGATCTAGAAGCTGCAATTGAAGAGGCAAAGGCAAATATTGAAGGAGAAACGTCGTTTACTGCCACTGAATAAAAGAATATATTTCTTGAAAACCCTCATGTATAACATGAGGGTTTTCTATTTCAAGGGTATCAAGTTTCCATCTTGTTCAATTCCAATAAAAGATCATTGACATAATTTTATTATATTTATATAAATAAACCAATCTGTAATAATTTTTAAGTGATAATATTGTATTATTTGACAAAAAATTACAGATAAATCATTAAGAGGAGAATTAATAATGCAAAAATTAGAAGCTGATGTAGTAGTGATCGCCGCAGGGGCTTCAGGACTTGCTGCGTGTAACGCTGCTGTTGAAAAAGGCGCTAAGGTTGTCGCCCTTGAAAAGGCGTCAACAACAGGCGGCACGGGAAGCATGGGCATGGGACCTTTCGGTCTTGAGAGCCCGATCCAGCGTTTAAAACAGATGGGACCTTCAAAGGAAGAGGCATTCAAGGCCATGATGCATTACACCCATTACCAGGTAGATGCAAAACTTGTAAGCACTTACTTTGACAAGGCCACAACCACTATAGAATGGCTCATGAATATGGGCGTTGAGTTCTGGGATGCAGTACCATATTTCCCGGGAGGATGGCCTACATGGCACGTAGTTGCCCCCGGCGGAGAAGGTTGTGCGCGTAATCTTTACAGGGTGCTTTTTGAAAAGGCAAAGGAAAGGGGCGTTGAATTCCTCCTGCAGACCCCGGGGAAAAAGATCCTCAAGCAGGGCGGAAAGATCACAGGCGTTATAGGCGAGGACAGGAACGGCGAAAAGGTAGAGGTTGCCTGCAAGGCTGCTATCGTAGCCACAGGCGGTTTCGGAGACAACCCCCAGCTGATCAAGAAATTCACAGGATATGAGTGGGGCGTTGATATGCAGTCATTCAGAATACCAGGTTTAGCAGGAGAAGGTCTCAAGATGGCATGGGAAGTGGGCGCATACCAGACTCCGATGCAGATGGAGATGATGTTCCTGCCGCCAGCAGGAGGAACTGATGACATCAATCCCGTTGATCCTGAGCTCATGGAGGCATTCCGTCAGCCCAATTATTTCTGCAATATAATGGGAGAACGCTTCATGGATGAGGCCATAATCCCCAATGCCACATTTACAGGCAATGCAATAAGCCATCAAAAGGGAAGGTGCGCCTTTAATATATTTGATGAAAATATAAGGAAGTTCATGGAACAGGGTTACGAAGAAGTGCATGTAACCTTTCCATTCATGAAGCTGGAGAAATTTGATGAACTTATAAAGAAATCAAAGGATATAGGCTACAAATATGTATATGTAGCAGATTCACTTGATGACCTGGTTGCCCAGACAGGCATCGATGCAGCAGGACTGAAGGCAGGAATCGAAGAATATAATGGCTTCTGCGAAAAGGGATATGACCCTGTATTTCACAAGCGACATAAATCCCTGAAACCCGTCAAGACACCCAGGTTCTATGCAATGAAATTCCTCCCTGGCGCCTACGGCAGCCTTGGCGGAATCAAGGTCAATTATAAGCTGGAGGTTTTGGATAAGGATTGGAACGCGATACCGGGACTTTATGGAGCCGGCACGGACGCCAATACTATCTACGGAGACAGTTATCCCTTTGTCCTACCTGGCAACACCATGGGTTGGGCGCTCAACTCAGGAAGGATGGCAGGCGAATCCGCGGCAGTATATGCAAAGTCAGCCGGTTAATTCACTGAAAATCGGGCGTTAAGTAATTATTAAAGTTCTTTTCGTCATTCCGGCGAAAGCCGGAATCCAGTTCTCTTGATGTTTATGGACCCCGGCTTTCGCCGGGGTGACGAAAATATTTTTTAATGAATAGATCTCATATCTTAATTATGAAAAATTTATACTGTTACTTTGTCATTGGTTTTATAATTCAAAATAAAAGCCTGATCAATAAGATTGTCAGGCTTTTTTAGTTAGGGCATCAGAATGAAAGCAGTAATATTTAAAGGTAAAAATGATATTTCACTTATGTATGCACCTGAGCCGCGAATCGAGAAGGCTGATGATGTTGTTATTAAAGTTACCACGTGCAGCATATGTGGGTCTGATATACACACTAAATATATCGGCAATCAGGACCCGGGCAAGATAATAGGCCATGAATACTGCGGAATTGTTGTTGATACAGGTGCGGGTGTCCGTGGCCTTAAAAAAGGAGACAGGGTTGCAGGCCGCCCTGCATACAGCTGCGGACAGTGCTATTACTGCAGACACAGGCAGCAGTCACTGTGTGTCAATGGGGGAATATTCGGTGTCCTGGGCACACAGGGCGTACAGGCCGAGTATGCCCGCATACCCTTTGCAGAAAATACACTTGTGAAAATACCGGACAACATGGAGGATGAAGACGTGATATTTGCCGGGGATATCCTGTCCACAGGCATGTCAGGTCTTTTAAAAAATGACGTAGGATTAGGCGACACTGTTTCCGTTTTCGGGGCAGGGCCTGTAGGACTGTGTGCGGTTGCATGTGCGCCTCTATTCGGCGCAGGCCTTGTAATAGCAGTAGATATCCTGGATTACAGACTTGATATGGCCGGACGTTTCGGGGCAGTCACTGTCAATGCATCAAAAGAAGACCCGGTTAAAAAAATCAGGGAACTGACAAACGGTATCGGCGTTGACGCAGGCATAGAGGCGGCAGGGAGTGAAGCAACAATTACTGCATGTATCAGATCCACAAGGCGCGGCGGGAAGGCCTCTATATTAGGGCTTATCGATAAACCCCTTCTTTTTGATCTTAGAAAAAGATTCTATGACATGTTCACTCTCACCATGGGTTATGGGGATCAGAATCATGTTGAAGAACTGATCAATATGATAGCACACGGCAGGCTGTCAGTGCGGTCCATCATAACACACACATTTCCCTTATCAGAGGCGCTAAATGCCTATGATGTGTTTGAAAAGAGGGAAGGGGGGTGTATAAAGGTTCTCCTGAAGCCATGAAGACATAGAGGCTTGTATTCTTTACATAATTTACTCAAATTTTACTTGAAATAAAAGGACTGATTGCTTATAATCTATACCAAAATTTTTTTCATCACTTTAATATGCCTTTAACCCTAGAAATAACCGCGGACCCTCTTATGATGTTCAATTAGAATAAGGTTTTGGTGAATTAATGTCTAAGTGCAGTTGGACAATAAGCCTAAGCTGAGTTCTACCGGAAGTTATTTAAAGAAATAAATCGGGAAGGATGCTATGAATGAAAATGAAATCAATCTTGAGGGTAAAATTTGCCCTTTTCCTGTGATGCATATCGTTCGGGAAGTAGATATGATGAAAAGCGGCGAGACCCTGAAATTTTTCGTCGATGACCCCCTGGCAATAAAATCGGTCCCGGAGGAACTGGAAGAAATTCCGGGCATTTCAGTCAACATAATTGCGTCAGGCCGGTCATGGGAGATTATTGTCACAAAGGCTTAGTAATCCGGTTTAATTCCGGATAAAAAGGAAAATGTTCAGCATTCCCTATGAAAAAACGAGGGTTCAGTAAACCATAAAAAGAGGTAGATTATGAATTTCAAGACAATCTTCAGGCAACCGACCTTCCTGGTCGGCTGTTTTGCTTTATTGAATGTGGCTATGTACCTGTCAATAAAGAAATTCTGGATCGGGGGCAGCAGTTTTTTGCCTATGATCGGAATAACAGGCACGGAAAATAAATTTCTTTTTGCTTTTATCGTTAACCTGGGCGTGATCGCAGGCGCCATGATAGGGGCGATAAGCAGCCGGGAGTTCCGTCTTCGGATACCCAGACCGGTTGATCTGCCGCGAACCATACTGGGAGGAATTTTAATAGGAATCGGGGTCACTCTGGCCCCTGGCACCTGCACAACCAGCTTTGTAAGCGGGATGGAAATGCTTTCGGTGTCTTCTTATCTCTCGGCTGCGGGGATATTTATCGGGGCATACATTATGTTCAAGATAATCTGGGGCGGCAAATGAATTTCCCACTTTTATGTATGATAGGATTTTTATTCGGGATAGGTTTCGGCTATTTTGTCCAGCGCGCAGGTCTATGTTTTTCTCATGGTCTGGCAGAGATCTTTATAGGAAAAGGCAAACGTATCTGCCGTCTGTTTTCGGTGATCTTTATTATTACCGCGACCGGATTTCTGATATCCGGTTACATATCACCTCAACTGGGACTCAAGCCAGTAGGCGAACTCAGGGGCGCCGGTTTTTATAATGTGCTTTCCGGAATCTTCTTCGGGGCCGGGATACTTTTAAATGGAGGATGCGTACTGGGGACCCTTCGTCAAATCGGGGAAGGGAACCTGAACTTTGTGGTGGCATTTATCTCCTTCATCCCAGGAATGGCACTGGTAGTTTACATTATTGATCCCCTGCTCGAACACGGTTACAACACCCGGAATATTCTTTTAAGTGAGATGATGGGGGTTGACTCCCCCTGGGTCACTGGGGCGCTGGTCCTGATGGCCGTTCTTTGGCTTTCAACGATATTAAGACGCAAACGATAATAGAGATAATGAATACAGAGAATAAAATCAGACAAGAAAAGGCAAGGGATCATGCGTGGAGGGTCTTTGAAGAACGGAATCAGGCCTTTCGTGTGCTGTATGATACTGTGATGGAGGTTGAAGGAACGGGGACAGAGGAGACCTTCTCTACCCTGTGCCGCAACCTGATGAGGATCAGTAAAGGATTATGCGCGGCCTTGGCCTCTTATGACCCCGATGAAGGTGTGATGGTTCTGGAGTCTGTCTGCTGGAGAGATGAAAAGGGAGATGAGGTCTCAGTCACCCCGGGAATTTCGGTGAGGGTTGGAAAGGAAACTGTTGACAGTTTCAAGCAGGAACAGGTCCTCAACTGTAATGACCATGAGGGCTGTTTGGTAAATATTTTTCCGGATTCCGAACTCAAACGTTTTGCTTCTCTGTCCGATGGTAATTGTTACCGCGTTTCTTGTGTTCGTGAGGGAGAACTGATTGTGGGTGGGATGTTCCAATTGCCGGCGGGTAAAAAAATGCGGCTCAAGGACATGATAGACACTTACCTCAATCTTGCCGGGATGATCATTCAGCGGGTTTATCTGATACGGAAAATTGATTGGGAGAGGAGACAGTTTCTGTCTATTTTTGACAGTATTGATAACGCCATATATGTTGCCGATCCTCATACTTACGAGATAATCTACGTAAACCGTTATTTAAGCGAACAGCATGGGAAAGACTTGCGTGGAAAAATATGCTACAGGGAGTTTCAGGGGCTTGATTCTCCCTGCGATTTTTGTACCAACAAGATTATTCTGCAAAAAAAAGGACAGCCTTACCGTTGGGAATATTATAATCCTTTTCTGAAAAGGCATTATCTGGCCATTGATCGGATCATCAAATGGCCGGATGGTCGCGATGTCCGATTCGAGTTGGCTACCGATATAACCGATCGAAAAAGAACCGAAGATAGACTTCAAAGAGTGGTTCAGGTCAGCAACGATCTGATTTATGAATGGAATATCCAGGATGATTCCCGGGAATGGTTCGGTGACATAAAACGGGCGCTGGGATACGACCCTGTGGAAATCGAAAGAACAACAGACGGATGGTTACTGCTGATCCACCCGGATGACAGAGGCAGGCTGATTAAATCGGTGGAATTACATCGGCATAGTACCGAACCTTTCAGCGAGGAATATAGGGTCATAAGAAAGGATGGAAGCTGGCGTTACTGGACGGATATGGGCATCCCTGTTATTGATAAGGAAGGAAGACCATCCCGATGGATAGGCGGATGCAAGGATATCACCGAAAGAAAATGCCTGGAAGAGGAGCTAATAAACTCCCGCAAGCTGGAGTCCATAGGGATTTTGGCCGGCGGGATAGCACATGACTTCAACAATATTATAGCTGCAATTCTTGGGAATGCCTCTCTTGCAAGGCTTGAGGCCAAGGATGGAACAGGGCTTTATCGTTTTCTGAAAGCGATAGAGGGGGCCTGTGGCAAGGCACAGGCATTAACCAAGCAGTTGCTTACTTTTTCTACCGGCGGGTCGCCCGTCACTGAGTCAATTATGCTTGAAGAGCTTTTAACGGAATCCGCCAAATTTGTTCTCCACGGAACAAATACTGTCTGTGATTTTAAAATATCAAAGGATCTTTGGCCGGCAGCAGCAGACCCGGGTCAAGTTAGTCAGGTAATCCACAACTTGATATTGAATGCCGACCAGGCAATGCCGGATGGGGGGAGAATAGAACTGAGGGCATTCAATGTATATTTGAAACAAGGAGAGATCCCTTTGTTGCAGGCAGGAAAATACTTAAAGATTGAGGTTGAGGACTGGGGGGTAGGCATTCCGAGCAACCAGATTGCAAAGATATTCGATCCATATTTTTCAACCAAGGAGCAGGGAAGCGGTCTGGGACTGACGACAGTTTACTCGATAATAAAGAAGCATAGAGGTGAACTCAGAGTGAAATCAGTACATGGTAAAGGTACTACCTTCACCATATACTTACCCGCTTCGAACCAAGAGCCGCAAACCAAAAAGGAGCAGAAAGATGAAGTGGTTTCAGGACTTGGTCGAATCCTATTGATGGATGACGACGAAATGATCCTTGAGATAGGCACAAAGATGCTGGAAAGATTGGGCTACCAAGTTAATCAAGCGGCTGATGGCATGGAAGCGATTGAGCAATATACCCTGGCTAAAAGCCGAGGAAACCCATTCAAGGCGGTGATCTTTGACCTGACCGTGCCGGGAGGCATGGGGGGTGTTGAAGCGCTGAAGAAATTGAAAGAGATTGATCCTGATGTGAAGGCATTAGTTTCCAGCGGCTATTCCACGGATGCGGCGATGGCTGAATATAAAAAGTTTGGATTTATGGCGGTGATACCAAAGCCATATGGAATCGAGACATTGAGCCAGGTGGTTGCTAAGGTTATCGGCTAAGATTGATTTCCATCTGTGTGCAGAGGATGACCCGTAAAGACCGCTCAAAGAGGACCCATATCTGTTTTGTCCCTAACAACGGTAAAATCATGGCGGAAGTGCATGGGAATCGAACCCACCTGCGAGGGTACTAGCCCCGCACACCGGATTTGAAGTCCGGGAGCCCCACCAGTGAGCTTTCCACTTCC
>JAFGIC010000120.1 GCA_016929815.1 Deltaproteobacteria bacterium | reverse complement strand
GATCGCTGTGACAAACCTTTATACGGAAGGCGGAAACGATACTATTCTGATTTCCCTTATGGCCGGATCGGATGGCGCCTTTACATTCGAACCTGGCGATGGTGATGACACGGTTAACGCGTCTCTATTCTCTTCCGGCATTTCTGATCTGCCTGATTCAACCATGCCCCTGATCATAATGGGGATGTCGGGAAGTGATCACCTAACGGGAGGGGCAGGAAATGATGTGCTTATAGGGGACAATGGTATTGCAATGTATAAGGGTGGCGAGTTATGGAAGATCTTTACAATAAAATCCAACGATGGAGACGCCGATTACCTTGAGGGAGGGGAAGGAAACGATGTCCTTCTCGGCGGAGAAGGGCATGATACAATCATGGGTGAACCGTCAGCAGATATCCTTATTGCCAATTACGGTAAGGTTGTGTTTAAGAACGGAAAGGTAGTGAGCATCCTTCCATCACTTGATATGATCCCCGGCAGTATACTATATGAACCTGAAAAAGGCATACCGGTTATTGAGGGAGCAGGTCCCGTCAGATTTGGAGAGGCTTCCCATACTGGACCTTCAAAAGCCTTCACACCCTTTGGGGAACAGAAAGGGTGGGGTTTTTATGAAACTGCACATCATCCTTCATATATACTATCCGGCAGCGGCTTCCAGGGTGCGCCCGGTGAATCGACGGAAGAAGGCATTCAGCCCGCGGATTCGGAGGGGACCCGTATATTCAATACCGAGGATGGTTCTACTATTATCCAGAGGTCGGACGGGGTCTTTATATTGATCTCACCAGAAGGAGTAAAGACCCTTCTACATACGGATGGAACCGATGCGCTCCCGGATGGGTCCTGTATAGTCACGTTGCCTAACGGTACGATAGTAACCATCATGCCGGATGGAAGTGTTGTGACTACATTAAGCGAAGGCGCTATGGAAGATTCCGGGGAAGTGGAGGAAGGTGAAGAATCCATTGAGATTAACCCTGATATCTCTCTGATGGAGGGCTTGAAAAATCAGATTGAATCGGGTAATAAAAAGGGAGCAATCGAACTGGCTTCACTTGTAGCGGGATTGACGGGATGGAGGCTGGCCGATTCTTCTCGATTGTCTTCAGGCGATTCACGCCTTGATTGCGAAGGATTCAGACGGCTTGAAAAGGGCTCGAATATGAGGCGGTTCCTTCGCTGGAGCGAGGGCAGGTTTGTGAAGAACGGAAGCGAAAAAACAAGGAAGAAGATGCATTAAAGCTTGAAGGCTGGGATTCAGGGAGGCCGGAGAGCCCAAGATTTAAGATCTTAAAGTCTTCTTGACTTCCAGCTTCCAAGCCTCATCGCAGGAAATTATTCTATCACAGGAGAAAAATTATGGCACAGAAACAGGAAGAAAAGGAAGCGGGACAGGATAAAAAGGCAGCAGCGGGTCAGACTACACTCCGTTGGGATGATTCAAAGATGACCAGCACATATGCGAATGTGTGCAATGTCTCCAGCACAAGGGAAGAGGTGACAATGCTCTTCGGAACGAACCAGAGCTGGCATACGGGTCAGAAGGAACTGACGGTACAGCTTACTGACAGGATCATAATGAACCCCTTTGCCGCAAAAAGACTATCCATACTGCTTTCCAATATTATGAAGGAATATGAGGCCCGTTTCGGAGAGCTCAAGATAGAGCAGGGTTAAATAATCCGTAAATTCCTAACAATTTGAATAGGGACCTTTGAAAAACCTGGGGGAGTCCAAATTGCTGTCATTCCGGTGAAAGCCGGAATCTGGAAATTTCAAATATCACTGGATTCCGGGTCAAGCCCGGAATGACGGCATGTAGGGTATGCGAAGGTCTCAAATAGAGAAGCAATGAGTGAAAAATACCCTGTCTTTGATCACAGCCTGTGGACTGAATTTGTCTCCTCGCGTGGACGTGACGAGTACTGTTCTGCATGGATCAAACTCCAGTGCTCCCTTATCCCCGACTTCATTCAATGCGTCCTCTTTCTTTCTGATCTGGAAACAGGTTCATTCGGCCCAGTAGCAAAGTGGCCCGATTCGGGCGAGGACCCGGAACGTCTGAAGGAGATCACCGAGCGCGTGATAGAAGAAAGATGCGGGCTTCTCCTCGAACTCTCAAGGGAGAAAGGCGCGGACGGAGCCGGACCAGGTTCCTATGGCGTGGGATATCCCATTTTTATTGACGACAGACTACAGGGGGTTATTGCCCTTGAGGTCCTGGCCGACAGTGAGGGGCGGCTTGCCAATGCCATGGGTCAGCTGCAGTGGGGCGCGGGATGGCTGGAACTCTTTTTCAGGCGCAGGCATGCCAGGGAGGGGGAGGGCCTACTAAAGAACCTTAAATCTGCGGTAGATATGATGGCTCAGGTCTTTTCCGAGACGTCATTCAAGGGTGCGGCCATTGCCTTTGTCACGCAGCTTGCGGTTATGCTCAAGTGCGACAGGGTGAGCCTTGCCTTTGTAAAAGGAAATCACTCCCGGATACAAGCGGTCTCCCACAGTTCCCAGGTCGGTGAGCGCATGAACCTTATCCGCGCCATAGAACTGGCAATAGATGAGGCCGTTGTACAGCGCAGGGAGATCCTCTATCCTCTTCCCGCAGGGGGAGGGATAGTCATAGTCAGGAACCATGAACAGCTTTCAAAGGATTTCGGCGCAGGGGCCGTATTCACGCTGCCATTTCACGGGGAAGGAAGGTATTACGGGGCCTTGACCCTTGAAAGACCGGACAATATGGGGTTTCCTGATGAGGATTTAGCCATAGCGCGCAGTGTCGCCTCCCTCATCTTCCCTGTACTTGAGACAAAGAGGAGGAACGACCGGAACCTGTTCCTCAAGACAGCAGACTCCTTCAGCACCCAGTTAAACAGGCTGATAGGCCCGCATTACGCAGGCAGGAAGCTTGCTGCACTGATCATTATATGCCTGGCTGTGTTTTTTAATTTCAAGACAGGCGATTACAGGGTCTCCTGTGATACGACCCTCGAGGGAAGGATCAGGCGCTCCATTGTTACTCCCTTTGACGGTTATATAAAGGATGCCTTTGTGAGGGCCGGAGATACTGTGGATGAAGGCACCCTCATGTGTACCCTTGATGACAGGGATCTGCGGCTCGAGAGGCTCAATCTCATAAGCAGGCAGAACCAGTACCAGAAACAATATCAGGAATCCGTGGCAGGCCATAACAGGGCAGAGTCCGAGATAATCAGGGCGCAACTCGAACAGGTGGCCGCTCAGCTTGAACTGGTTGAGAGCAAGATAGAACGGACAAACCTTGCGGCGCCCTTCCGGGGGTTAGTCCTGACCGGGGACCTGAGCCAGAGGCTGGGCGGCGCCGTTGAAAAGGGCGAGATCCTGTTTGAGATAGCGCCCCTTGATTCATACCGTATCATACTCGAGGTACACGAGAGGCACATTGCCGACATAAGGCCGGGGCAGGAGGGCCACGTCATCCTTTCTTCACTGCCCGACGAGGTCTTCGGATTTACGGTTGAGAAGATAACACCAATATCCATCGCAAGTGAGGGGGTGAATTATTTCAGGGTAGAGGCAGCGGCAAAGGATATATCCGAGAGGCTGCGGCCCGGTATGACCGGCGTAGGCAAGGTGTTCGTGGACAGGAGAAAACTGATCGATATATGGACCAGGAACCTCAGGGACTGGTTCAGGCTGAAGCTGTGGTCATGGAGGCCATAGAATTTCTAAGTTATTAGGAAATCCAACTTGTTCAATAAACTTCAAAGGTCACGACATGGTTGAATCCATTTTCAGCGATTCATGGTATCGCGTCTCCGCGCTCAGGCCCCGTCTGAGGGCGCATGCCGAGATACACCATCACGTGTATCGAGGGACTAACTGGTATGTACTCCAGGACCATTCCACCGGCCAGATGCACCGTTTCTCAGAGGAAGCCTATCATATCATAGGCCTCATGGACGGAAGACTCACGCTGGACGACATATGGGAGGCGGCTTGTGAGAACCTGGGAGACAACATGCCCACCCAGGAGGAAGTCATACTGCTCCTGTACCAGCTCCATCGGGCCGACCTGCTCCAGACGGATGTGCCGCCTGACATCTCCGACCTGCATCAGCGACATGAATCCTTTCAGCGTAACCGGCTTATGGGACAATTAAGATCGCCCCTCAGTGTGCGCATCCCCATATTGGACCCTGAGAGGTTCCTTTCAGCAACCAGTTTTCTGGCAAGGCCCGTCTTCGGATGGACCGGCCTTATCCTTTGGCTGGCCGTGGTGACTTCGGCCCTTGTGCTTGTTACCCTTCACTGGCCGGAACTGACCTCAAACCTGACCGACAGGGTCCTAGCCATGGAAAATATCTTCCTCCTGTGGCTGTGCTATCCAGTAGTAAAGATCCTCCATGAGTTCGGGCATGCCTATGCGGTAAAGCGCTGGGGAGGGGAGGTGCATGAGATGGGGATCATGTTTCTGGTATTCGTGCCTATCCCCTATATGGATGCCACATCCGCCACTGCCTTCCGTAAGAGATATCAGCGCATTATCGTTGGCGGCGCGGGCATAATGGTCGAGACATTCCTGGCCGCCCTGGCCATGTGGGTATGGATAAATGTCGAACCGGGCGTTGTTCGCTCCCTCTGCTTTAACGTAATGATCATAGCCGGGGTATCTACCCTGCTCTTCAACGGGAACCCCCTCCTGCGATATGACGCCTATTACATGCTTTCCGACTGGCTGGAGATCCCCAACCTGGCCATAAGGGCGAACCGTTATGTGGGATACCTTTGCAGGAGATATCTACTGAACATAAAGGAGGCGCAGTCGCCGGTCTCTAACCGGGGAGAGGCGCCCTGGATGTTTTTCTACGGGATTGCATCCTTTTTATACAGGATATTCATCACCATAAGGATCGCCCTCTTTGTGGCGGGCAAATTCTTTGTCATAGGGATCGTGCTCATGCTCTGGGGACTCATAAGCACGCTTTTGAGCCCTTTGTACAATCTCATCAGGCTGCTTGTGACCGACCATCAGCTCCGGCTTAAGGGCAGGAGAGTGGCCTTGATATCCGTAGTGTCTATTGCCATGATAACTGTCTTTAGCGCTGTAATCCCTCTTCCCTCCTTTACAACCACTGAGGGCGTATTGTGGCCGCCGGATAATTCCCAGGTCACGGCAGGTGTTGACGGGTTCATCAAAGATGTCTTGGCCTCATCAAATCGGGAGGTGCACAGGGGCGATCCGCTTATCATCTGCGAGAACCCTGATATCGACTCGGAGATGGATGTCCTTGAGGCGGAACAGAGGGAACTTGAGGCACGCTACAGCCTCAGCCTGGTAAAGGACCGGACAGAGGCGGAGATAATAAAGGATGAGCTGGCAAGGCTGAAGGCGGAGATAGAGCGAAAGAGGGATGAAAAGGATAATCTCCTTATAGAGAGCCCCTGTGACGGGATATTCGTAGCACCTGAAACGGATGACCTGACCGGAAGGTTTCTGAGGAGGGGTGAAAGGATCGGCTATGTAGTGGACTTCAACAGTGTGACTGCGCGCGTGGTTCTTACACAGAGGGATATAGACAGGGTCAGAACGGAAAACAGGTCCGTAGCCGTAAGGACCTCCGACAATATAAGGGCGGTTTTCCCGGCCATAATAAAGAGGGAGGTCCCTGCGGCATCCAATGAACTGCCCAGCCTGGCCCTCAGCATTGAGGGTGGAGGCGACCTTGCCCTTGATCCCAAGGACAATACCAGGACCTTTGAAAGAATCTTTCAGTTTGAGGTTCTTATACCGGGCGTGCCCAGAAATACGATCGGAGAAAGGGTGTATGTCCGCTTTGAACACAACCCCGAACCCCTTGTGTTCAGGTGGTACAGGGGGATAAGAAGGACACTGCTGGGCAGATTCAATGTGTAGGTGCAAAGCATGCTGAGCAATCTGATAAATTCCCCTCCCGCCACCCATGTCATGCGACCTGAAAAGGCTGCGTCACGGAGGCCGGGGATCCTTGACAATATATATACCGGCGTCACAGGGGCCTTTCTTCACCTCCTTTCCGGGCGTTTTAACAGGCTGGGCGCCTTTGCCTCAAGGGTCGGTTCATACGGGGAAGACCTGCCTTCACTTAATGACATGGAATTGAGACATGAGACGGACCTTATAAGGGAGCGCCTTCACAGGGAAGGCTTCAAAATTGCGCACGTTGCCCGGTCATTCGCCCTTATAAGGGAGGCAGCCGCAAGGGCCATATCCAAGCGGCATTTTGACACCCAGATCATGGGCGGTTATGTATTGCTCAAGGGCATGATAGCGGAGATGGAGACAGGGGAGGGCAAGACCCTTACCGCCACCCTCGCGGCAGGCACTGCAGCCCTTGCCGGGGTCCCTGTCCATGTGCTGTCGGTCAATGATTATCTGACGGCAAGGGACGCGGAGACCATGGGGCCGGTTTACAGGGCGCTGGGACTCACGGTAGGATGCGTCGTGCACGGTATGACGCCTCAGGCAAGACGCGGGGCCTATTCCTGCGACATTGCTTATTGCACAAACAAGGAGATCGCCTTTGACTATCTCAAGGACTGGATCAGCCTTGAAGACAGCCGCAGTACAATGCAGCTCCAGGCGGAACATCTTTACGGAGAGAGAAGGAAGGCAGACAACCTTCTTCTGAGGGGCCTTTTTTTTGCCATAGTCGATGAGGCGGACAGCATATTGATAGATGAGGCACGCACGCCACTGATAATCTCAAGGTCTTCAGGCAACAATGATGAAAGACTTTTTCTGAAGCAGGCAATGGAAATCGCCCTGAAGCTGGATAAGGATATTGACTATTATCTGGAAAAGGATGAGAAAAGAATATATCTGACGGATGAAGGAAGGGGCAGGATAAGGGATATGTCCCTGTCAATGGGTCCCCTGTGGGCTGGAATGGTTAGGCGTCAGGAGATTGTAATTCGGGCTCTCAGCGCCATGATACTGTTTAAGCGGGATGAGCAATATCTTGTGAAAGACGGCAAGGTTCAGATCATTGATGAGTTCACGGGCCGGGTCATGGCGGACAGGTCCTATGAAAAGGGCCTTCACCAGCTTGTTGAGATAAAGGAGGGATGTGAGATCACCAACCGCACCGAGACCATTGCGAGGATCAGCTATCAGAGGTTTTTCAGGAGATATCTTCATCTCGCGGGGATGACAGGCACGGCAAGGGAGGTAAGGGGAGAGCTCTGGAACGTGTATGGCCTCCTCACGGTTAGGATACCCACCTACAGAAAGATGAGGAGAAAGAGGTGGCAGGACCGGATATTTGCCACGGAGGAGGCCAAGTGGCGGGCAGTTGCCGAAAGGACCGCGGAGCTGAACGGGAAGGGGAGGCCTGTGCTGGTGGGCACAAGATCGGTCGCCGCCTCGGAAAAGGCAGCCGGCATTATGGACAGGATGGGGATTGAGTATAAGGTCCTGAACGCCAAGCAGGACAAGGAAGAGGCTGAGATCATCTCATATGCGGGCGAGAAAGGGGCTGTCACCATAGCAACCAACATGGCCGGCAGGGGGACCGATATATCGCTGGGGCAGGGTGTTGAAGAACTTAATGGCCTTCATGTCGTGCTTACGGAACGTCATGATGCGGGACGCATTGACCGTCAGCTGGCGGGCAGATGCGGACGCATGGGGGACCCCGGCACCTATGAGGCCATGCTGTCTCTTGAGGACCCCATCCTTGGTGAAAAAGCAGGAGCATTAGCGAGGGTATTAGAAAAGGTGCTTGGTGAAAGATCATTCATATCAAGGCGGATTGCGCAGAGGGCCATCAGCCGAGCGCAGAAAAAGGTGGAGCGTTCCCACGCGCGCATACGAAAGGGCCTGCTCCTTGAGGATGCAAGGAGGGGCGATATGCTGTCCTTTTCAGGTCGTCAGGAATAAAGAGGTAATGTAATGTTAACGATAAGATATATGTTTATGTCCCTTGTTATAATGTTCACCTGCATCCATTCACATGCCCAGGCGCAGGAGAGGTATTCCCTGGATGGGCTTATCGAACCCAGCCAGACGGTCAATATCGCCAGCCCGGTTGAAGGGATACTGTCCGGTGTGCTTGTGGATAGGGGCGACATGGTCGCTAGGGACCAGATCATAGCCAGGCTGGATTCCAAGATAGAGAAGGCCGCAATGGAACTTGCAAAGGCAAAGGTGGAATTCAGCAAGCGAAAGGTCGAAAGAAACGAAGACCTTTATAAGAAGGAACTTCTGTCCATCCATGACAAGGATGAGATGGAGACGGAACTCACCATACTGGAACTGCAACTGCGCCAGGCAGAGGAGAATGTGGAGACCCGCACCATACGCAGCTCCATAGACGGTGTAGTTGTAGAGCGGTTTCTCTCTCCCGGAGAACGGGTGGGAGATGATCCCATAGTCAGGATTGCGTGCATAGACCCCCTTTACGTGGAATTAGTGGCGCCGGCCGAAAAATTCGGCGCGATTACACAGGGCGCAAAGGCCGAGGTAGTCCTGGAGACGCCGAAGCAGAGGAAGTATATTGCCGTTGTCATTGTAGTGGACAAGGTGATTGACGCGGCCAGTGGGACATTCGGTGTGCGCCTGCTCCTGGACAACCCGAATTACTCCATTCCCTCCGGCATAAAATGCAAGGTAACATTCTGAATCGCAACCTTAATCCTGACTCATGTATTCCATTTTATAAAGAAATATGCTGTTATGCCTCCAGCCCTGTTTATCGCATATTAATTTTATGTTTACGTGTAATCGCATTAAGAAGTTTTCCATGCCCAGCCGTCAGACCTTAAAACTTTTTACGATCTTATTCAGCTGTTCCACAATCTGCTTAAGATTTTCCGCCCTTACGTTAACCTGCCCGCTGTTTTCGGTGATCTCGTTGGTGGATGTCTTGACCCTGGCGATATCCCCTGCAATCTGACCTGACGCCTGGGATATGGCTCCGGTGTTTCTATTGACCTGCTGGATACCCCTTGATGTCTGGCTGATCTTTTCAGCAATCTCCCTGGTGGTGATTGACTGCTCTTCAATGGCAGTAGAAATGCCGGCCACGAATTCATTTACGTTGTTAATAACCTGGATGATTTTATCTATCTCCGTTGCGGTCAGGCCGGTCACCTTCTGAATGCCGTCTATCTTGCTCTTAATATCCTTGGTTGCCTCGGCAGTCTGCCTGGCCAGTTCCTTGATCTCATTGGCAACCACGGCAAAACCTTTACCCGCCTCACCGGCGCGCGCTGCCTCAATTGTTGCGTTAAGGGCAAGGAGATTGGTCTGCTCACTGATGTCCGTGATCGTCTCGGTAACCTTGCCGATCTCCCGGGCAGCCTTGCCGAGTTCTCCCATCTTTTCACCGGTATTCTTTGCCTGCACAACCGCCTGATCTGAAATCTGCCTGGTTTTTTCAGTGTTCTGCGCAATCTCACTGATGGTGGACATCATCTCTTCGGATGCCGATGCCATCATGGTAGAGGCTGTAGAAGATTCATCCATGGCAGTTACAACCTCATTCAAGTTGGCGCTCATGTCTTCGGTGGACATTGCCACCGTGTTGGCAAGACTGAACGTTTTCTCGGAACTGGAGGACATCCTGCCTGCTATCTGCAAGAGGTCGGAAGATGCAGAATCCATAACTGTTGTATTTTTTGCGATCTCCCTGATGATATTCTGGAGTTTTTCCAGGAAGAGATTGAACCAATTTGCGAGTTCATGGATCTCATCGTTTGATTTTACCTCCAGACGGCGCGTGAGATCGCCCTCGCCCTCGGCTATATCCTTGATCATAACAACCGTATTCCTGATTGGTCCTATTATTGAACGGTTTACAATAAAATAGATCACGATAATGGCAACAATGACAACGCAGAAAAATACAATCATATTGGTATATCGCTGTCGTTTGGAGCTTTGGCTGATGGAGTTCAGCTCCGCTTTGAGATTGTCAGCGAAAGTCTGATCAAAAGAAATAAGGCTATTTTGAATCTGCTCAGTCTGTTTGGCCAGATTTGCCGCATCCGAGGCGGATGAAAGGGCGCTGTCCCCGCCGGCCATCTGTTTGTAAACAGGACCAGCAGACGAAATGAATTTATTCAGCAGTGCCTCGGTTACCTCAACCTGATTTTTCTTTTCCTTATCCAGTCCGTCAAGACCACTTATAGACTGAAGATTGGTCAACACCTCATGACCCTTTTCTTCCGCCGTGGCTATCCTATCCTCATCTCCCATGATAACGGCGTTATTATAGAGCGTTATCTGTTCTTTAAAGGCTGACAGGGCCGCTTTGCTGTATGTAGAAGCCGGAAAGATTATATCTGAGGCATTGAAGAGCCGTGCTTCGGTTTTCTTGCCGGATATAAATCCTACTGCCATTGTTGCGAAATACCCCAAGACAAGGATGCACAGACTTAAATAAATCTTTGATCCGATGTTCATTTTCATTGGAGTTCTCCTTAATTTATGCTGACAGTGCGGGCACCGTATGAAACTAAGTGCCTGCACTGTCAGATTGACCGACACATGACGTCGGATTATAATTAAAAGCTGAATGTAACCTTGGCGGAAAACATCTTCCACTCGTTGGTCCAGATCATGTTGCCGTCAGAATCTTCTACCGCATCAAGGGCGCTAAGGCCATTGGTTCCTTCGAGATTATGTCCTTCCAGTTTGAATACCATATATTCATTTATGTCAAATCTGGTTGTAAGGCACAGATCATCCCTATAATCTCTTCCTGAATCATTCGCTGCCACACCAACCGGGCCGCCACCGCCGCCTGCTCCACCGTTCCCGGTTTCGGTTTTGGCATAGTATGCTCCGAGAGAAAACCAGTCTATAAATCGGTATGATGCGCTGGCATACCAGCCTTCGGACTCAAGTTCTTCTGTCATTGCGCCCATCATCATCGCGCTGTCCGGCATACTCATCGAGATGGATCTTTCCGTTTCCATATATTCAGCGGCTAAGGTAAGATTATTCCATATGTACTCAGCGGAATATACGGTATATTGGAATTTATCGAAATCCATAAGGCTGCGGTCCCCGATATCCATCATGAAGTCGGACTCTACCGCGTGGGCGACTGCGGACAGCTTCGTATCTCCGTAAGTGCCTGAGATCCTCAGACCATCCAGTGGAGTATCCCATACGAGGCTTCCGGCATATTTTGAATCAACATCAATGGATGTCGTCTCGATCATGTCATTATTTGATGTTGCATCCATGAATGCCTGTTTTGTTCTCTCGCTTGCTTTAATATTCTGGGTGCCCAGTGCTGCCTGGTAGGAAAGCCCTCCAAGGATCTTAAGATCAATATTGCCATATACGCCACCGCCGATTATAGCAAGGGTAGATTCTCTAAGCACCTCGGGGTAAACGCTCTGGGGCAGGAAAATGGATGTGCGCAGCATGTCCACATCCCGTGTCTGGTTATAGAGACCGTGCGGCACCTTTATCTTACCTGCCCTGAACCCCAGCCAGTCTTTGAAGCGGTAATCCCCGTAGGCCCAGTCCACTTCAACCTCATCATTGCCGCTTGTCCCGTAATCCTTGGCAAAGAACTGGATTCCGAGGCGAAGATTATCAGTAAGGTCTTTGCTGAAGTTGATACCGAATTCATTGAATTCAAAGGTCCCGTCGATTGTATCGGTAAAAAGATTATTCTCTGTAGTCTTCACGTAGCCCTGAGACAGAAATCCGTGAATGTTGATTCCCTCTATATCCGCGGCATATCCGTTTAAACCGAACATGCACACCGCCGTTATAACAATCAGGGAAATAACTGATTTTTTCATATTATTATCCTCCGTTACTCTATTGTAAATATTTTAACTGTATCAAGACCTTCGCTTGAGGATACGTAGCCTATAGCGCCATCGGTCTGTGAAACGAATTGGACCATTTCCTCGTCAGATGAAAAGGATTTCGGGGGTGTGCCCTGGCCTGTAAATACCTTCTCCTTCCAGTAACTGGAAAACTGGGCCGAACTTTTATTTATATATTCTGAAAAGAACTGATCGCTTACGCTTGAGTTGTTCTGGATGAAGAAAACAATTTTTTTATTGTCGCTCCAGGTAGATTTTTTACCAAGGAAAATGTTTTTCAGATCCTGCTTTTTTAAGGCGGATTCTGAAATGGATTTATTGCCAATCACTATGATTTCGCCTGCATATGCCATTCCGGAAATGCCGAGCATTATTGCAATCAATCCTGAAATAATAAGTC
>JAFGIC010000119.1 GCA_016929815.1 Deltaproteobacteria bacterium | reverse complement strand
TGACCCGAGAGCTGCCGAAAGACGTGCTGGAGTTGTTCTCACCATTCATGGCCTATCCGATGGGCGAGCCAAAACGACTTGTCGGTTTTTGTTGCTAATGCAAATGCATTTGCATTATAATAACACTAAGTATCCCAGTCAAGATTTATTGCGAAAATATTTGCAATAAAAAATTTATGGTCTATAATCAATTTAAAGGATCACAATTATGAAGAGAAGAACATCACAGAGGGCGGCCCTGGAAATGGTCTTTCAAAAAGAAGATCGTCCCATGGGTGTCGAAGAGATCCTTAATGCGGGACGCAAGATAGTCAGGACCTTAAATCAGGCCACTGTATATCGGAACCTGAAGATCATGGTCGATAACGGCGAACTAATTCAGATAAACCATCCGGCCATGGGGACATTGTATGAACGAACCGGCAAGGGTCATCACCATCACTTTTACTGCCGTATCTGCGGCCGTGTATTTGAGCTGCCGGGCTGCGGGCTGGACAGCAAAAAGGCGGCGCCAAAGGGATTTATTACCGAGGAGCACGAGATATTTCTCTTCGGTGTCTGTCCCTCGTGTGCTAAATAACCATATGTATATACTTTTTAAGCGCGCCGCCATGTGGCTGTTCAGAAGGGGAGGGCGATTCCTGTTTCACTGGTCAGCCTTCTCCGGCCTTTTTATCACCACATCAAACTGTCCCTGCTGCGGACAGCCTGCATGCCCGACAGGGGCGGCAATCATTGGAATCCTCGCAATAATCCCCGCAACCGTAATAGGATTTTTCAGGAAACGACCTCCGCTCTCCGTTTCAAGTGATCAGGCAAACCCATCTTCAGACAAATAGATTTAGGGACAATCCTCAAAATATCAAAATAAACTGCCAATTGATATTTTGAGGTTGTCCCTTATTTCCACCCTGATGATTTATGACATCCGGCCGTTTGTATAAACTTCGTTTATTTTTCCGGGATATAGCGCCATAGGCGCGACATATTAGTAGAAGGTGAATTGCAATCTAATATCAGCTCCAGAGGAGCGTCAAGTAACCTGTCCGAAAGGAATGGCATATCCTTTTTGCCCTTTTCTCATAGGCATGATATAAGCATCTCAAATCAAAATGAACTGGAGTTATCCGTTAGCACAGTAAGGATAGGAGTCTGAAATGGATATTTTGGCCGATATATTCGGATGGTACGGCGCCTCGGCAATTCTGGTTGCATACGGCCTAAGCAGTTTTGGCATGATCAAGCGTGGTCTATGGTATCAAATCTTAAACTTTACAGGCGCTGTCGGCATTGCTGTTGTCTCGCTGGAAAAAGGCGCCTTCCCTCCGGCCCTATTAAATATAGTTTGGGCCTTGATCGCATTTATAGCCTTGTTGAGGACCGGAAGAATAAAAGGCGATAATAAATTTGTCTAAACCCATCTGACAATTTCAATCGGCATTTTTTATCATAATCATATTTTCTATAGATTTTTCCTGTTTGACTTACTTGGTCTTATTTTCTAGGGTCTTTTCCACTATTAATACAACTAATCACTAAACTTAAACAGGCCCAACAAATGAAACAAAAATTCGGCTTTACATGAGGAACCATTACTGATGCCGCCCGGGTCCGGCAGGCCTTGTGTATTGCTGAATGTTTAAGGATCACGCCTTAGCATTTCATCATTTCAAATCAATAAAGTCCTGAAAACCGTCTGCCCTATCCCAAGGCATCTCTAGGAAAATTTTGTGGAAACGACCTCCCCTCATAACGGTCAACCGACCGGCAACTATAAACAATATAACCAAATTGGTGTCGGAAGGAGAAATTCATATTATGGAAAATATCTTTGAGCCTTCAATAATAGCGTTCTGTTGCAGATGGTGTTCATACTCTGCGGCGGATCTTGCGGGGTCCATGAGGCTGCAGTACCCGCATAACGTCAGGATCATCCTGGTGCCGTGCACCGGCAGGGTTGATATAAAACACGTGCTTCACGCGCTTGAGAAAGGGGCGGACGGCGTATTTCTCTCAGGCTGTCTTATCGGCGAATGTCATTATATAGTGGGGAATGTAAAGGCGGCAAAGCGCATGGCCCATGCCAAGCGCCTGGTTGAAGAGGCGGGCATCGAGCCTGAACGGGTCGAGATGTTTTACAACGCAGCTTCAATGGGGCCGCAGTTCGCGGAGACATGCACAAAATTTACGGAGACCATAAGGGCGTTGGGGCCCATCTATAGGCCCGGAACTGTCAAGGAGGCGGATGATTCCAGTGTTATAAATAACAGACTGCATCAATAGGGGTGAGGATGTCCGGGTGCATCTTCCGGACTGTAATGACCGGCGGGAAAACCGCCTATGCCGACCCGCGTTTTTGAAGCGGCTGCGGTATAGAAGTATATATATGCCCATACAGTGCGGCCTCGTTTCAGGGAAATGGCCCCTTTGACGGCAGGGCCGAGATCAATCCGGTCCTGTGCAAGGGCGGTGGGCTCTGCGTCTCTTCTTCCTGATCAGAGCAAAAACAGGTTCCTATCCCCGGATTATCGTGTTATGTTCGAATTCCCGCAGACCTCGGTCCATGTTTATATTTTGATCTATAGAAGATATCTAAAATTTAGGTTAAGTCCATCGATTCATAAATTTGGTAACGATTTATTTACTCAGGACTTAGTGCTGAGTGAGCATTTTAAATATTCTGCTTCAATAAAATACGTAAGGGTATTTGCGAATCGAAGCACTAGGCATAATTCAAATATTTTCGATTTTGGATATGTAGCAGAGATCCCATGCTTACGCATATTTCATGTATGTTGTAGATATCCCAAAATCCGGCATTATCCCAAAATCTACGATATGTAGATATCACAGTTTGGAGGGTTTCCGCTTTTAGCCTTTTTTTATTACTTGCTGATTTCTGATATCCGAACGCTGATCTCTGCCTTCAATTTTTTCCCTTGACTCCCTAAAAAAATAGTCCGATTATGCCCATATCCATGTCTTACTTCTAAATATCAGTCAGTTTGTTGAATGCTGGAAGTTACATCCTTAAGGATGGACACAGCTTCATGTCTTTATCTTGGAGTGTTTCAAAATTCTCCAGTTGAGCTTCATTAAAAAATGGATTCAGAATTGATTGAAAAACAGGTTGTATCGAAAAAGCGGGTTGTTGATCACGGTGAGGTATTAACCGGAAGACGCGAGGTCAACGCGATGCTTGACCTTGTCAAACAGGAGACGGAGCGTATTGATTCCCGTTTTCTTGAACCCGCCTGCGGTACCGGCAATTTTCTAGCCGAGATACTCGATCGGAAACTGGGTGTTGTTGAGGCCCGTTATTGTAGAAGCCAGCTGGATTACGAGCGGAACGCCGTCCTGGCCGTGTCTTCAATATATGGCATTGATATACTTGAGGATAATGTTCAGGAATGCCGAAAGAGGTTGTTTGAAATTTTCGACGAGAAATACACCCGTTTTTTTAAAAAATCAGCCAAGGAAGAATGCCGTAATGCCGTAGATTACATTTTAGGGCGCAATATAATACATGGCGACGCACTTACCCTTAAGACAGTTGGCGATAATCCTAAGCCTATCACATTTTCCGAATGGTCGCCTGTCAATGGAAGCATGTTAAAGAGAAGAGACTTTACCTTTCACGGGTTGCTTGAACATGCCGCCATAAAAAAAACGCCGCTTTTTTCTTATCTGGGAGATGACGTCTTTATACCAACGCCGGAGAAGGAGTATCCTTTAATCCACTTCCTGAGGGTTGCCGATGTCGGACAGCAATAGTTACAATCCTGATGTGCTTACCTGCTTAGCTAACCTGAGCAGCGACGAGGTCTTTACCCCGCCCCAGCTTGCGAATCAGATGCTGGATCTGTTGCCGCCTGAACTGTGGAAGAACAAAGATGCCCGGTTCATTGATCCCTTCTGCAAGTCCGGCGTGTTCCTGCGAGAGATTGCCAAAAGGCTTGATAAAGGTCTGGAGAAGAAGATACCGAACAGGCAGACAAGGATAAACCATATCTTCACGAACCAGCTTTTTGGAATAGCAATCACGGAATTGACCTCCCAGCTATCGCGCAGGTCAGTGTATTGTTCCAAGACCGCAAACGGGAAATATTCCGTATGCGAGACATTCAACCAGCCGCATGGGAATATTCGTTTCAAGCGAACGGACCATACCTGGGAAGACAGGCGATGTATTTTTTGCGGGGCCAGTCAAAGCGAATATGATCGAGGCGGGGAGCTTGAGACCCACGCCTATGAATTCATCCACACCGATAAACCGGAGGAGTTATTTAACATGAAATTCGATGTAATTATAGGCAACCCACCGTATCAATTGAGTGACGCCGGTGACAGCACAGGTTCCTCCCCCATTTATCAGAATTTTGTCGAGCAGGCAAAAAAGCTCAATCCGAGATTTCTGACAATGATCATTCCATCTAGATGGTTTGCAGGAGGGAAGGGCTTGGATCAGTTCCGCGATACAATGCTTAAGGATAGACGGATCTCCCGCCTAGTTGATTATCCCGTAGCATCCGATGTCTTCCCCGGCGTCAAGGTGATCGGAGGCGTGTGTTATTTTCTCTGGGAGCGCGACTACAGCGGACCATGTCGCGTTACCACCCGCATGAACGGCATTGAAGACTCAATGGATCGCCCCCTGGATCAGTTTGACACATTTGTCAGGTTCAATAAGGCCATATCCATTCTCAAAAAGGTCAATGCCAAGGGATATAAATCAATGAGTGAACAGGTTTCCAGACAGAAACCCTTTGGTATGCGCACCTTTGTGAAGCCTACCGGAAAGGGAGGCATTACCCTGTATGCAAATAAGACTGTCGGCAGGATAGAAAAGTCGGCCATCACAACCGGAACGGAAATGCTGGGTTTATGGAAAGTTTTTATTTCAAGAGGTTATGGCGAGGGAGGAGAAGCCCGTGACTATCCTCGAATGATCATGGGCAAGCCTATTATAGCGCCCCCTTCAAGCGCGTGCACGGAGACCTATCTTGTAGCCGGGGCCTATGAGACGGAAGCTGAGGCTGAAAACCTCGGTAGATACATGAGGACAAGGTTCCTGAGGTTTTTAGTCGGCTTGCGTAAAAACACACAGGATGTCACAAAGGATCGCTTTGCCTTTGTGCCCCTATTGCCCATGACAAAGGTCTGGTCAGACAAAAAACTCTATGCCCACTTTTGCCTGTCAGAGGATGAAATAGCCTTTATAGAATCGATGATACGTCCGATGGAGGCTAATGATGAGTAAGCCAAAGGGCAAAGCCCCCGCAGCAAAGCCGGACCCGCTCTTCGACCGAATCGTTTCGATCCTCGAACAGGCGCGTGGGAATGTTGTCCGGGCGGTCAACACGAACATGGTGCTGGCGTATTGGTTGATCGGGCGGGAGATCGTAGAGGAAATCCAGCGCGGCAGGGGACGTGCGAAGTACGGTGAGAAGGTCATTGAGGACCTTTCAGCGCGGCTGACAACTCGATATGCACAGGGGTTTTCCGTTGCTAATCTACAGTGGTTTAGGAAGTTTTATCTTGCTTATCGTGGCCGCATTACAATTCCATACCCGATGGGTACGGAATCGACGCCTTCGCAAATTCCCTGCCCGGCGGGCATGGAATTGGAACCGGAGGGAAAAGGCTCCACATTGGGCAGCCGAACGTCGCAAGGCTTCTCCGCGCAATTATCCTGGTCGCACTATCGAGCCCTGATGCGGGTTGAAAATGTCGAGACGCGTGATTTCTATGAGCGCGAGGCAATCGCGGGCGGATGGGATAAGCGGACGCTGGAGCGGCAGATCCAGTCGTTCTATTACGAGCGCATGCTCAAGAGCCGCAAGCCGGACAAGATGCTGGCCGAGGGCCGCAACCTGCCCGTAGTTGTCGCACCTGCCGCCGACCAACTCAAAAATCCGTATGTACTGGAGTTCCTGGGACTGCCGGATGCCGCGGCATTCCACGAGTCGGACCTGGAGCGGGCCATTATTACTCACCTGCAGCGGTTTCTGCTGGAACTCGGCAACGGCTTCGCCTTCGTTGCCAGGCAGAAGCATCTTTGCATCGAGGAACAGGACCGGTATATTGACCTCGTGTTCTACCACTGCCGGCTGAAGTTCTACCTGCTGATTGATCTCAAGGTTGGCGAACTGACTCATGGTGACGTCGGGCAGATGGATGGTTATGTGCGCATGTACGACGGCCTTTTTGCAGCCAAAGACGACAATCCGACAATCGGGCTGATCCTGTGTACGGAGAAGAACGAGACGGTCGCCCGCTATTCGGTATTGAACGATCGCAAACAGATCTTTGCCTCCAAATACATGCTCTGCTTGCCGACCGAGGAACAACTGCGTCTGGAAGTTGAAAAAGAACGGCGCTTGATCGAAGCGGCCAGGGAGGAAGTCGGCCATGAGTAACAGTTTTTTTCCTCCGCGACCGGCATCGCGGCCTACAATTTACGCCTACGAGGATACTAATCCGCAGTACGCGGGCTTGCTCAAGGTCGGTTACACGGCGGTGGATGCGCAAAGCCGTGTCGCCCAGCAGTATCCCACAAAAAAGCCTGGCAAGCCACCCTACCGGATCGTTCTGGAAGAGTCCGCCATGCGAAGCGACGGCACAGTCTTTACCGATCGTGATGTCCACCGCTATCTTCGGATCATCGGGATCAGGAACCCCGATGGGGAATGGTTTCAGTGTTCAGTGGAAAAGGTCAAGGCAGCGATTATAGTCGTCAGGACCGGCGAGCTGAATGAAGAGAACCGGTCCTTGGATTTTAAGATAAGGCCGGAGCAGGCGGCAGCAGTTGAAAAAACTGTTGCCTATTTCAAGAGCTTCAGGAAAGAAAAGGGAAATAAAGATAAACCGCCGCATTTTCTCTGGAATGCCAAGATGCGTTTCGGCAAGACCTTTGCCGCGTATCAGCTTGCAAGGGCTATGGGCTGGCTCAGGGTGCTGGTCTTGACCTTCAAACCTGCGGTCCAGAACGCCTGGGAAGAGGATCTGAAGTGCCACGTTGATTTCAGGGGGTGGCAGTTCATTTCACCGGGCGGGTTGTCCTATGAAGACGCGGACAAGAAAAGGCCCTTTGTCTGTTTCGGCTCATTTCAGGACTACCTCGGCAGGAATAAAAGCACCGGAGGGATTAAAACGAAAAACGAGTGGGTGCATGAGATTAATTGGGATTGCGTGATACTGGATGAATATCACTACGGCGCATGGCGGGAAAATGCAAAGGAGCTTTTTGAGGCGGAGGATGAAAAAGAGATTGAGTTCGCAGAAGGCGAAGGCATCAGGGATTTTGACGAAGATTTCATGCCTATCAGCACAAACGGCTATCTTTATCTTTCCGGGACCCCTTTTCGGGCTATTGCATCGGGCGAGTTCATTGAGGAGCAGATCTTCAACTGGACCTATTCCGATGAACAGCGGGCCAAACAGGATTGGGACGGCCTGGAGAATCCCTATGCCGCGCTCCCCAGGATGGTGTTGCTGACCTATCAATTGCCCGATGCGATACGCGAGATCGCCATGCAGGGACAATTCAACGAGTTTGATCTTAATGTCTTTTTTTCAGCCGTGGGCATTGGGGAAAGCTCGAAATTCGTTTATCAGGACGAGGTGCAGAAGTGGTTGGATTTGATCCGCGGGTCCTTCCTCCCAACAAGTGTCGACAATCTGAAGCTGGGCGCCCAGAAGCCGCCTATGCCTTTTTCAGATGTGCGCCTGCTTAATGTGCTGTCACATACCTTCTGGTTCCTGCCCAGCGTGGCATCCTGTTATGCCATGCGCAACCTTCTCGCAAAAAAGCAAAATCGATTTTATCACGATTACAAGATAATAGTAGCGGCAGGAAATGCCGCAGGCATCGGGGTTGATGCCCTGCGACCCGTGCAGGACGCGATGGATGATCCCCTCCATACCAAGACGATTACGCTTTCATGTGGAAAGCTGACCACTGGTGTGACGGTCAGGCCATGGACAGGCATATTTATGTTAAGGAATTCATCCAGCCCTGAGACCTATTTTCAGGCCGCGTTTCGCGTGCAGTCTCCCTGGACTGTAAGGAATCCAAATGACGCCTCGCCGAATCAGGAGCAGATCATCAAAGAAGAGTGCTATGTCTTTGACTTCGCTCCTGACAGGGCATTAAGGCAGATCGCCGACTATAGCTGCCGCTTGAATGTAAATGAAAACAATCCTGAGAAGAAGGTGGAGGAATTCATCAGCTTCCTGCCTGTGCTCGCCTATGACGGCAGCTCCATGAAACAGATTGACGCGGCCGGCATCCTGGACATGGCCATGAGCGGGACAACCGCGACCCTGCTTGCGCGTCGTTGGGAAAGCGCCTTGCTGGTGAATGTGGACAACGGCACACTGCAGCGGCTCATGAATAACAAGGATGCCATGACCGCGCTTATGAGCATTGAAGGTTTCCGAAGTCTGAACCAGGACATAGAGACAATAATCAACAAATCGGAGGCCGTGCAGAAGGCGAGGAAGGAGGCCAATGACAGAGAGCTCTCCGACAAAGAAAAGAAGAAACTGACAGAGGAGGAAAAGGAATACAAAACCATTCGAAAACAGATTCAGGAGAAGCTGATCAAGTTTGCTACCCGCGTGCCTGTGTTCATGTATCTTACAGATTATCGGGAGAGATGTTTGAAGGATGTTATTACACAACTTGAGCCGGGATTATTCAAGAAAGTGACAGGTTTAAATGTAAAAGAATTCGAGTTACTTGTCAGCCTTGGAATTTTTAACAGCGCTTTAATGAATGATGCGGTCTATAAGTTTAAGCGGTACGAGGATTCCAGCTTAAGCTACACAGGCATCAACAGACATGAAGGCGAAGATGTCGGCCTTTATGACACTGTGTTGAGCGATAAGGACTATAAATCGACTTTTATAAATATTGCAAATGAAATGAGCGATCGATAACACGACACTAATGATAAAAGGTGAAAATGGACGTTGTTGCTCAGGCTAATAAACCGTGGAGTATTAATGGAGGCGGGGCGTTGTTGACTAGGTTGACAAACTATGAACTATTTTTCGTGTATCGTGAATGTGTGATATCTACTCAAGATTTCAGCCATATGTCCTGTTGTGATATATTGAGAATATCACATGAATCTCAGACTTGTTAAAAGCTTTTTATAATCTACTTATATATCATAATAGAGCCGGTTTTATTTTCGAAAATTATGCCATCCCGGGAATTGAGCTTTGGAGACAAAAATCTGGTGATTGAAGTTCGTAGTATAGCAAGGGTAATTAGAACCTGCCTGTCAAAATAGTATGAAGTTCAGGGTCTTTTGCAAATTGATATAAAAACCTTTTATATATTAAGTGATATGAGCCGGACAGAGTCCCAAACAATGGAAGACAAGCAATCTTTGAATGAGTGGCGAGAAGCGGTGGAATCCGTTGCCGCCCTTGCTACAAGCAAGGGTGGTATTGTCCGTATCGGCATCGGGCCGAAAGGAGAAAATATCGGAGTTCATTTGGGAAAAGGCACGTTGGAAGACTTGAGCAACAAGATAAAATTGAATACCGATCCGCCGCAATACCCATCTGTTTTAGTGGAGGGTTCTGAAAAATCAGGCATCATCATTATCAGTGTTGAAGAATCTCCCATCAAGCCGGTATGGGCCTTTGGTAGGCCCATGAAACGCGTTGGAAAAACAAACCAGCATCTCACAAGAGAAGAAGCTCAACGTATGCAGGAAATAACAACCGGGCGCACATGGGACGCCCTTCCGGCAGAGAGTTTCAATTTGAAAGATGTATCGAGACAATATCTTTTGGATTTTCAGAAACGGACCGGCAATGTCAGGGTTCCGGCGCAGATGCTTTTAAAAAACCTATCGTTAATTTCAACAGATGAGAGACCCTGTAACGGATCAATTCTGCTTTTTGGGAGGAATCCTCAACAGTTTTTCCCGGAAGCACAGGTCAAATGCGCCCGATTTGAAGGGAAAACGTCCGTCCGTTTTCTTGATGAAATGACCATCGAAGGGAATCTCTTGAATCAATTGGATAATGCACTGAAGTTTATTGCACGGAATATACGGCTTGCAATACATATCAGCGGAAGACCTGAAAGAGAAATTATTCCGGAGTATCCCGAAGCCGCTATCCGGGAGGCTGTGATAAACGCAATCTGCCACAGGGATTATTCTGTTGTCGGGACTATCCAGGTAAGGATTTATGATGATCGACTTGAAGTGTGGAATCCAGGGACATTGCCTCCGGGCCTGACCATCGAGAGGCTTTATCGAGAGCATCCGTCACTCCCCCGTAATCCAAAGATCGCATCAGCATTATATCGGGCGCGTTTGATTGAACATTGGGGAACCGGCACCTTGCGTATGGCAAATGCTTGTGAAATGTTCGGCATTCATCTTGAATTTATTTCAGAATCCGGTTTTTTCATGGTTCGGTTCACAAAGCCTGAAAAGATAATCTCGCAATCCATAGAACAGGAACTCAATACAAGGCAAAAACAAGCCTTAGAATATATCAAGAAAACTGGGAAGATCACCACAGGCGAATACAAACGTCTATACAATATCAGCGAACGGCAGGCATTTGATGATCTTCGATCTTTGCTTGAAAAAGGGTTGGTTGTTCGCAAAGGTTCCGGCAGAGCTACAATGTATCTTTCGATTAAAAATGGCAAGCTGCGGGATTAGTGCGGGATTAGTGCGGGATTAGTGCGGGATAGCCGGTTCTTGTGAACTGCTTAGGGATCAGACATTGAATCTAACTGTGTCGGGGCTGTACATCCGATAAAAACATTATTTCAGCAAATTTTAACAGTAGCGATCTCTTATCCTCCATTGATGCGTTTCGGTACACCGGTAAAATATTTTTGTAGATCTCCTACCGTTTCATTGCCCATTATCTGGTACATTTATAAAAGATAAAATTATAAAATTCG
>JAFGIC010000013.1 GCA_016929815.1 Deltaproteobacteria bacterium | reverse complement strand
TTAAGGGATGCAGGATCCCAATTAAATTGGCCTTCTCCGGTACCTATGGAGTCTTTGATGGCCCCCTTAAAAATACTCCATGTATATAGAATGCCAAGCGCAAGATTTATGCCTGTTCCGCTGAATGTAACCATCCAGCCCTTGTTTTTAGCGTGTTCTGACATATTATTCTCCTTTTATAACTATTTATTAAAACGGGGTATCCCATAAAATCTGACATTACAGATAAAGGGATACCCCGTTTCAGGGATATTGCTAAGATTACTGTCTTCCCTTAACCAGTTGATCTACAACGCTGGGGTCAGCCAATGTGGATGTGTCGCCGAGGGAACCTATCTCTCCTTCAGCAATCTTTCTCAGGATCCTCCTCATGATCTTGCCGCTTCTGGTTTTAGGAAGTCCTTCTGCAAAATGCAGCTTATCGGGCGTTGCAATGGGCCCTATCTCTTTTCTTATGTGGGCCACCAGTGCCTTTTTCATATCCTCACTTGGTTCATAACCCTGTTTCAATGTTACAAAGGCGTAGATACCCTGCCCCTTGAGGTCATGGGGATATCCGACAACGGCGGATTCCGCGACAGCCTCATGGGCAACAAGCGCGCTTTCTATCTCGGCGGTTCCAAGGCGGTGTCCGGAGACATTGATAACGTCATCCACACGTCCCATGAGCCAGTAAAAGCCGTCCTCGTCTTTTCTGCAGCCGTCTCCGGAGAAGTATGTCCCCGGATGCTGTACAAAGTACTGGGTCTTGAAGCGTTCAGGATCGCCGTAAACAGATCTCATAAATCCCGGCCAAGGCTTTCTCAAACAAAGGTGTCCGCCCTCATTGATATCGGCCTCGGACTCATCCTGTCTCAGTATTACAGGATCAACGCCAAAGAACGGGAACCCGGCGGAGCCCGGTTTCATCTTCATGGCCCCTGGTATTCCTGCTATCAGGTGACCGCCTGTCTCTGTCTGCCACCATGTATCTGTAACGGGGCATCTTTCCTTTCCGATAACCTGGTAGTACCACATCCAGGCCTCGGGGTTGATAGGCTCGCCGACGCTGCCCAGGAGCCTTAGACTGCTCAAATCTCTTTTATTCGGCCATTCATCGCCGTTCCTCATTATTGACCTGATTGCTGTCGGCGCCGTATAGAATATATTGACGCCGTATTTTTCCACGACTTCCCAGAAACGGTCATTCGCCGGGTAGTTGGGAACACCCTCAAATATCAGGGAGGTTGCGCCTACCGAGAGAGGGCCATATACGATATAGCTGTGGCCTGTTACCCATCCGATGTCGGCGGTGCACCAGTAAACATCTGTATCCTTGATGTCGAAGACGTATTTCATGGTAAGGGTTGTGAAAAGGAGATATCCGGCAGTCGTATGTAGAACGCCCTTGGGTTTTCCAGTGCTGCCGCTTGTGTAGAGAATAAAGAGGGGATCTTCAGCATCCATCCATTCCGGCTCGCATTTTACTGATGCATCCTTCATCAGGTCATGCCACCAGAAATCTCTTCCCTCAACCATTTTCGTTTCCTTGTCGATCCTGTTGACTATGACGCATTTTTTAACGGTAGGGCATTGCTTAAGTGCCTGATCGGCGTTGTCCTTGCTGGAAAGAACCTTGCCTGAACGGTATCCCCAGTTGCATGTTACAAGTGTCTCCGCCTTACAGTCCTGGATCCTGTCTCTCAAGGCCTCGGCGCTGAAACCGCCGAATACGATGCTGTGGATCGCGCCGATGCGGGCGCATGCCAGCATTGCTACGGCCAGTTCCATGATCATCGGGAGATAGATTGCTACGCGGTCGCCCTTCTTTACGCCGAGTTTTTTAAGGACATTGGCGAACTTGCAGACTTCACGATGAAGCTCCTGGTAGGTATATGTAGTTGATTCCTCAAGGGGCTCACCCTGGAAAATAAGGGCTGCTTTATTCTTACGCCACGTGTTCAGGTGACGGTCAAGGCAGTTATAGGTAATATTAAGCTTGCCGCCGGCAAAATACTTTACAAATATATCATCCTTGAAGCTGTATTCCTCAACCGGACCGTCCCATTTTTTAAACCAGTCGATATGTTCGGAAGCCATATCGCCCCAGAAGCCTTGGGGATCTTCGATAGACCTTTTATACAGACTCTTATATTCGTCCATAGTCTTAAGGTATGCATTCTGTGAAAATTCCCTTGGCGGATCAAAGACCCTTTTTTCCATATAAACCGATTCAACCTGTTTCTTTTTCTCTTCTGACATTTTACTCCTCCTTCTATCTGTTTTATTTTCCTATTAACTATTACGGGTTATTATTCCGTTATAATTTCTTGAGATTAATCCAATCTTCATGATTCCTGCTGCCCTTCAGAGTTCGCAACGATTTTAACCCCGATATTTTTTTATTAACCGCATGGCTAAAACCTGAAAGTGTCAGAGAGATTGGGGAAAAAGCCATTTCAGGATGGGTGGCTGCCAAGCTAAAATCGTGGAAATATATCTTATCTAATGTCCATTGTCAAATATTATTTTAAAAAATATACCAGTAAAAGCGGCTTACCTAGCCTTGCTTATTTTACATTTAACCTTGCGCCCCGCTCCCTGAGCCTATTCAGTACATCTCATATTTGACCAGGCGTCCGTCCAGCCCCCCGTTAGAGAGGGGGGTTTTCCAGGAGGGTTTTAATCCCACGGATTTTATATATCTTCTCTCGCCAAAATATATATATGCGGTTGATCCGTTACACCGCTGCTTTAGAAAGTCTCCTAACCGGCGATAAAATACCTCCAGATCGACATTTTTGGGGGTCCTTATCCCATAGGGCGGATTGCATATGATTATTTTGTCCTTTATTTCCTCTATATCGAAGATATCCTTCTTATTGATTTCAATAACCTTTTTGCGATCAATTACAGAGCGGTTATTCAATGCATATCTTACCGCCTCCGGCGAGATATCGCTGCCCGAAATCAGGCCCTTTTTGACAGGTGTAATCTTACTTTCAGTCTCTTCCTTAACCCTATCCCAGGTCGCCCGGTCAAAATCAGGCATCCTCTCAAAACCGAATTTCTTTCGTAAAATTCCCGGAGGGGTGTTGCTCGCATAGAGATACGCCTCGCAAAGGAGCGTCCCTGACCCGCAAAAAGGGTCGTAAACCGGTAAGATCCTGTCCCAGCCTGAATATTCAACTATTGCCGCGGCAAGGGTCTCAATCATGGGCGTCGCCACTGTATCTTTCCTGTAACCCCTTCTGTGCAGGGACCCGCCCGACGTGTCAAGGCTTATTGTTGCCTCATTATTTTCAATATGGAGATTCAACCACAGATCAGGATTTAAAGTATCTATTGAAGGCCGTTCATTGAAATATTCTTTAAAGCGGTCAACAACCGCATCCTTTAAACGCAGGGCCGCATATTGTGAATGTTTTATAGAACTGTTGGCAACGGATGAAAACACCGCAAAGGTCATGGAAGGGTTTATAAAATCCTCCCATCTTATCTGGAGGGCTGTCTTATAGAGATAATGCTCTGAATGGCAGTCAAATCTGATAAGGGGCGCCAGCAGCCTGCTTACAAGACGTGTGCAGTAATTGAGTTTATAAATGGTCTTCAGATCCGCCTTGAATGAGATCCCCCTGTAGGCGATTCGGGTATCATGCGCACCGAGGGATATGATTTCTCTTTCTGCGATATCCTTAATATCATCAGCAACCTGCGCGAAATATGCGCCGGTTTTTTGATAAAGGTATGAGCTATCCATGTTATTTTCTTCTCCGGGACGCCGGATATTGCATCATTATAGACAAAGTCTATATTATTTACTGTTTGATTTATTTATCGCCTGAATGTCCCTTGCATTCCGAAATGGCTTTAAGCGCGCCTTCCAAAGGAAGCATCACACAGGAGTGTCTGCTCTTGTGTTTTTTTACGGGATAAAACATTCTATATGCCTTCGGAAAAGATTCATTATTATCGGCCTGCGACTTAAGGGCCTGCCCCAGATCCGAAGCCATGGACTTCAGTTCATCGCATTTCATGCCTACGGCAATTTCAGCAAGAATGGAAGCCGAGGCCTTGCAAAGCACGCATCCCTTGACCGGACCGGATATGGCCTTTATGACATCACCTTCCATCTTTAGCTCAACCGTTATCCTGTCTCCGCATAGCGGGTTTGAAACGGTCGCGCTGCAATCGGGATTTTCCAGCCTTATGTTGTTGTCGCTCCTTTTCGCCCGCTCAATAATCTGCTCATGGTATAAATCGTTGCTCATGTCTTATCCTAAAATCTTCATACAATCTTCCATCCCGTTTAAAAGGGCATCCACATCATTGTCGTTGTTATAGATCGCGAGGCTTGCCCTTGTGGTCCCGTCGATCTTCAGGAAATCATGCAGAGGCTGCGCGCAGTGAAAGCCTCCCCTAAGTGCAACGCCGTGACGGTCATTCATAACCTGGCATATATCGTGAGGATGAAGGCCTTCAACGCAAAAGGACACAAGGGGGATGCGCTCCATCCCCGTTTCAGGGCCAAGTATCTTTATGCCGCCGCTCAATTGAGTAAGACCTTCCATGATCCGCAAGGTCAGTCGCCTGAGATGGCCGCGCATTCCCTTCACATCCTTGGCTGCCAGCCATTTTACGGCGGCTGCCAGACCTATTGCCTGGGTTACGGGAGGTGTGCCCGCCTCAAACCTGTGGGGCGGATCAAGGAACGTGCTTTTTTCAAGACCCACATCCTGTATCATCTCTCCTCCGCCTAAAGCGGGCGGCATATTTTTCAATATCTCTTTCCTCCCCCACAATATCCCGACACCTGTCGGGCCATATACCTTATGTCCGGAAAAGACATAAAAGTCGGCCCCGAGAGCGGGAAGATCCATAGGCCCTCCCGGGGCAGTCTGGGCGCCGTCCAGGATAAGAAATGCGCCCCTGTCATGGACAAGTCCTGAGAGGGTCCTTGCATCAGTAATAGCGCCTGTAACGTTCGAACCATGGGTCACAGATACTATCCTGGTCCTCGACTTGATCATATCTTCAGCGCGTTCAAGGTTGATCCTCCCGTCGGGTGTTACGGGCAGGTAACGGACCTTTATCCCCTGCCTTTGCTGAATGACCTGCCAAGGTATGATGTTGCTGTGATGTTCAAGCTGAGATATCAAAACCTCGTCATTTCGTTCAAACATAAGCCCGAGGCTGTGGGCCAGTATATTTATGCCGGCAGTCGCTCCTCCTGTAAAGACTACCTCATCAGGGTCGCTTACGCCCAGATAATCCGCGACCGCGGCACGGGCCTTTTCAAAGGCCTCCGTTGCCTCCTCTGCCAGCCTGTGCGATCCTCTCTTGACATTGGAGCGCCTAAGGGTGTCGTGTTCAACCATGGCATTGATCACGCAGTCGGGTATCAGGGCCATGGCTGCGTTATCCAGATAATGCAGCTCCTCTTCCCTTGCCTGAGACCTCAAAATGGTGAAATCAACCGCGGCTAAACCCGGGTCAAAGGCCATCTTACCCCTTCCTCCTTTCCTTTTCTGTGCCTCTTGATTATCTCCGCAAGTATAGCTACCGCAATCTCGGCATGGGTCTTTGCCCCTATATCCAGCCCCACGGGACCGTGTATGCGCGCGAGGTCTTCATCCCTGAATCCCTCTGATCTGAGGCGCTCAAGCCTGTCGGCATGCGTCTTTCTGCTGCCCAGCGCTCCTATATAAAAGGCGTCGGTACGCAGCGCCTCCTTCAGCGCGATATCGTCTATCTTGGGATCATGGGTGAGAGTCACTATAGCGGTGCGCCAGTGTATGTCCATATTCGAAAGGACATCATCGGGCCACTCGACAATCAGCTCCATGTCAGGGAAGCGCTCTTTTGTAGCAAAGGCGCTTCGAGGGTCTATTATCAGGACGCTGTAATTGGAAATAGCCGCCATCTGCGCCAGGGACCTCGCAATATCCACGGCCCCTATGATAACAAGCCTTGTGGCAGGGTAAATGCCGTGCATGTAATATCTCTTCTCCCCGATATCAAATGCGGCGCAGACGCCTCTTTTTATTGCATCAAATACAATGTCCCTCAATTCAGGCGCGACCTTATCCTTCCAGTCAGGCGTCCCAAGATCAAGCGTTATCGCATCTCCTCCGCCAAGTTCCGTTATAATGCATGAGGGGATGCCTTCCCTTTTTAACTTGACGACTCTTTCAAGAACAGGGCGGATTACATCCAGACTCTGTATATATATGTCTATCCTTCCTCCGCACATCAGGCCCACTTCCCATGCCTGTTCGTCGCTTACTCCGAAGGAAAGCGTTTTGGGCGCCCCGTTCCTGATTACATCAAGCGCCTCGGTGATTACAGCGGGTTCGACACACCCTCCAGATACCGAGCCTTCAAACGCCCTTTCGCTGTCAACGATAAGCTGGCTCCCCGCCTGTCTCGACGCCGGCCCCAGTGTTGAAATTACCGTGGCAATTGCGGCCCTGCGGCCCTTGTCCGACCATTCTATTGCCAGTTCCAGGATATCGTCTCCGGATATTTTCTTTTCCATGTCTATCTCCAATTCCTTCTCATCCATATCACATTTATATCAGGGACTTGAGCAGTTCCAGATCAGACTCCTCATCAATGTCCATAAAGGGATTTGGGGTGTCCAATCCTACTGAAAACACATCCCCGGCATTATCTCTAATGACCTCCCTCGCGCCCATATCCCCCTTTAC
>JAFGIC010000118.1 GCA_016929815.1 Deltaproteobacteria bacterium | reverse complement strand
GGACAGGTCTTTGTCGTTGAAGAGGGCATGACACTTAGAAAGGTTGCCTGCGAACTTGAGGATAAGGGGATTATAAAAAACAGGCCGTTCTTTCTGCTTTGGGCCAGATTGAAGGGATACGGCGAAAGGATAAAATCCGGTGAATACAGCCTCAGCCCTGCAATGGCGCCGGTGAAGATATTTGATATCCTTACAAGGGGTCTGATTATCACACATCCCGTTACCTTTCCCGAGGGCTATTCGGCAGGCCAGATTGCGGAGACCCTGGCGCAGAAGATTGATGTCGATAAAACCGGGTTTCTTTCCCTTATAAGCGATCCCGAAATCATGAGAAGACACGGAGTTACAGGCAAAGATCTCGAGGGATATCTTTATCCTGACACATACAACTTCAGTATGGGCCAGTCTCCCGAGTCTATAATTGATGTTATGAAAGGCCGTTTCAATGAGTTGGTCTCACCATTAATGGGGAGGATAGAAGAGTCCGGGATGACACTGGAAGAGGTTGTAACGCTTGCCTCTATTGTTGAAAAAGAGACGGGGAGGGCCGAAGAAAGACCTCTTATCGCAAGCGTTTTTTTAAACCGGCTGAAAAAGGGGATGCGCCTTGAGTCCGATCCCACCGTGATATACGGCACAGAGGAATTTAATGGGAACCTGACCCGTGATGATCTCAGGAGATACACGCCATATAACACCTATGTCATCAGGGGGCTGCCGCCCGGGCCGATCTGCAACCCGGGCATCGAGTCTATCAGGGCGGTTATTTTTCCTGCCGATACGGAATATCTCTATTTTGTCTCAAAGAATGACGGATCCCACTATTTTTCCAAAACACTGGAAGAGCATAACAGGAATGTCATGATATACCAGAAAAGGAAAGCCAACAACTGATAGCTAAACTATCCCGCAGGCCTCTCCGGCTATCTCCGCTATGTCCTTAACCATAAGTTTGTCATCCAGACTTTCCACCTTTACTGCGTCTTCCAGGATTGTCAGGCACTTGGGACAGGCGACAGCCAGTGTGTCGGCGCCTGTCTCCAGCGCCTCGCGCACCCTTCGCCTTGCCGGGCTGTCAGGGCTTCCGCCCAGGAGGTCCATGCAGAAATTGCCTCCGCCGCCTCCGCAGCAAAGGGAATTCTCTTTGTTTCGCTCCATTTCCACCAGGGTTGCTCCGGGGATTGAATTAATGACCTTTCGCGGGGCTTCGTACTCGGCATTCCATCTTCCGAGAAAACAGGGATCGTGGTATGTAACCCTGAATTCTGTTTTCTCGGCGGGATTCAAATCGCCTCCTTCAAATAGCCTTTGAAGGAGCTGTGTATAATGTATGACCTCGAAGTTGCCGCCGTATGAAGGGTAATTATTTTTAAAGGCATTGTAGGAATGCGGCGAGAGGGTTATGATCTTCTTTACCCCTAGCCTATTGAAAAGGGCGATATTATCCTGCGCCAGCATCTCAAAGAGGGCCTCCTCACCCATATTATTTACCTCGTTGCCGTCACATTTTTCGTCTTTTCCCAGGACACCGAATGAGACCCTGAACCTTTTAAGCAGGAGACCCAGTTTCTTTGCAGCCTCCTGTGCCCTGGTATCATAGGACCCTACACAGCCTACATAATAGAGATATTCCTGGCCTTCGTATTTATCCATTTGCGTATCGCCCATCCAGTCGCCCCGCCTGGAGGCCGGTTTGCCGTAAGGGTTGCCGTGGATCTGAATATTCTGGAGAAAGTCCCTTGCCTCCACGGGTATCTTACCCTGTTCCACCATCTCGCCCTTTGCGGCCCTCAACATGTTGAGGATATCAACATTGAAGCCCATGGGACATTTTAACTCACAGTTCTTGCAGGCGGTGCAGGAATAAAGGATATGTGCAAGGTGATCCGTCCATTTTATTTCATTCATCAGCCAAGCCCGGGTAAGCCATAATCTGCCTCCGCAGGAATAGGTCTCCATACGGTACCTGGCATAGGCGGGGCAGTTGTTCACATCCATCCAGTTGGCGGGAAACTTGCAATAACCGCACCTGAAACAACGGTGTATAATATCTCCGTATTTAAAATCCGAAAGGCCCATCAGCTCTCCTCCCAGTGGCCGGGATTCATAATCCCGTTAGGATCAAGTAATTTTTTGATCTTTTTCATAAGATTGAGTGTGTTGGGGTTCAGTCGGGACATAACAAGCCTTTGTCCGTACAGCCCCGGTTTCCAGATTGCACCGCCCAGTTCAAGGGCCAGCTCATCGGTTTCATGCATGGCCTCTCTTGCGTGACGGACACTCTCCGGATCGGCGCGGTTAAAGGCGTAGGTCCAGGAAAACATCATGGCATGGGCTGCGCCTATGCATCGCCCCAGTACGGTGTAGGGGATGTCATGCCTATCGGATATCTCCTTGCCTCTGCGATAACACTGAGGGTAACAGGAGACAGGCATGATTCCTCCCACATATTCAAATCCCCCGCCCTTGCGCCAGTCGGCCGTCTTAGAGATCTGAGGATGCTGCAGTCCGTATGTAAAACCGAGGTATCCTCCATCTCCGCGGCGTATATATTCTCCCAGGGCGTCGTCAAAGATCAGTTCCTTTTTGAATTCCAGCTCCTTTTCCGAATCAGCGGCGAGGTTTATTGTAAAGTGTTGCAGTCCGCTTGCGTAGGGGGGTATAGTCTGGCTGAAGGCGATTATGTCCTCAGCCATCTGGGTGCGTGATATCCTGTGATAGATATCAGGCACATAGTCCTCATTGTCCACCACAAACATGGCCGTTCCCCTTATATTCTTGCACGGGAAAAGGCGAAGCGATATCTTTGTGATTATCCCTGTTGTTCCGGTCCAGCCGAGGAAAAGACCTACGTCAGGCAGGGGGTGCTGGGTGAACCATTGCGCCCCGATGGAACATGCGCCGAAGCGGCAGATCTCTCCTGTGGGAAGCACCACCTCCAGGCCGTTTACCATATCCGAATTGAACCCATATGGATGTGCAAGATCTCCCTGTCCGTGGATAGCGGCATTTCCTGCCACGGTGGCAGTGGGAGGGGCGCCCGGCTCGGAATGGGTAAGCATGGGAAACTTTCTTTCCAGGTAGGATGTCAACTGTCCCATGGACACGCCGCATTCCATTACCGCGTAACGGGCCTGCTCGTTTACCTCTATGATGGTATCCATCCGCTTGAGGTCAATGATGATGCCTCCCCTGAAGGGGACCGCCAGGCCTGCGAGGGAGAGTCCCCCGCCAAGGGGGATTACTGGTATCCTGTGCCGGTTTGCCAGTTCAAGTATCCTGCTGATCTCTTGGGGCGTGCGCGGCGATACGACATAATCGGGCCTGTGGGGTTCGGTTGTCCCCAGGTCCCAGGAATAGATAAAGAGTTCTTCCTGTTGATTTGAGATGTGCCCTTCTCCTACTATATCGAGAAGTCCCTGGTGTATGATGTCCATGAATCTACCTCCATCCTGCCGGTTGTTCGCCTATGGCAAGCCGGCAAAGATCGCTCATAAATATGGGTCTGATCCCCTCCTTCTCAACAAGGTGGGCCAGGGTGTGGTAACATGCAGGGCAGTTAAAGACACAGACCTCGGCTCCGGCGTCCTTCATGTCCGATATGTTAAGACCCTGAATCTCCGAGGCCCTTTTTCGGCTTCCCTCACGTCTCTGCCCCTCTATAATTCCTCCGCAGCACAGGGCGTTTCTGCCGACGTACTTTCTCTGGACCGCTTCTGCGCCTATCAGCTTGAATATGTCATAGACAAAGCGGAGCTTGCCCGGTGAAAGGCGAGAGGAACAGGGGCGCTGATAGGCCACGCGGAGATTTACCGGCCGTATCAGATTCCTGAGCTCCACCAAACGGTTGTAAAGGAATTCAAAAAAATGCACTGTACGGAAGGGTACCTCTATGCCCATGGAAGGGCAATAGGATGTGTATGTCCCGTAACACTCGTCATGAAAGCAGATGGCCTCTGTGACATTGTGCCTTGTGATGGTTTCTATAACCCCCGGGAGCCTTTCATTGATCACGGAGATGCGGGCATAATGCAGATACATCAACTGACAGAAGTAGTGAAACATCTTTCGCGGGTCGTCTGAAATAACGGGGAGACCCTCGAAAAGCCTTCCCTGGATCAGAAACATGTGGTCCGCAAAGGCGCCCATCAGGAGCGCCCTTCCGTTTACTTTATTTATCTTTGGTTCCCCCCTGAAGGGCTTTCCTATGTTTATGCCCCGCTGGATAAGGGGCCGGGGCAGGGGCTGCACATTCAGCTCCTCCTGCCTTTTGACGATAAGATAGAAGGGGTGGTTGCCCATCGGGCAGTATTCTTCACAGGCATAGCAGGTAAGGCAGTCATGCAGGACAAATGAGTCCTCGCCTGCGGCTATCTTCAGGATCTCCCTGCCCGCGGTATCCCTGTCTATATCCATGTGCTGGCATCTGGTCAGACACGCGTGCGTGGGGCAGTGCAAACATTTTTGCACGTCAAAATTCAATTCGTACATCAATTGCCTCCATTAATGTGTAATAATTTTAACGCATCGTTTATGCCCCATAACATAAAATGGAGTCATTTAACAACTGTTCTTGAAAATTTTTTCAGAGATTCCTATATCCCTGAAATGCCTTTTTTATATGGGAAACGACCCTTAAGGCAGGGAACACCCGGCGGCGAAATCCGGTATTGCCGGAGAAGAGGCCGGCCTTTTTGCAGGTTTTTATTAAGGGAAATATAATCCTGATGGCCGAGGTGAGGATTTTAAAATTCCTCTATATTATCTTCTAATTTCTCATGCTTGTGATTGGGGCTGGAAGTCTTCCGCCCCTTTTAAGAAACGACTTTGATGAGAATCTGTTTACCTCCATGATCGGCGCCTCTCCGAGCAGGCCGCCGTAATCAACCGAATCCCCTGCCTTCCTGCCCGGTACGGGGATCACCCTGACTGCCGTGGTCTTGTTGTTGATTATCCCGATGGCAAGTTCATCAGCGATTATCGCGTTTATTGTCTCTTCAGGGGTGTCCCCTGGTATGGCAAACATATCCAGCCCTACTGAGCAGACGCTGGAAAGCGCCTCAAGCTTGTCCAGGGAAAGGGAGCCCCTTTTTACCGCCTCAATCATGTTCGTGTCCTCGCTTACGGGGATGAATGTGCCGCTTAAGCCGCCTACATTGCCGCTTGCCATGGCGCCTCCCTTCTTGACGGCATCCATTAAAAGCGCGACCGCAAGGGTGGACCCGTGGGCGCCCACAGATTCAATCCCGAAGGCCTCAATGATACCGGCGACCGAATCGCCCATGGCCGTTGTAGGCGCGAGGGAGATGTCCACTATCCCGAACTGGACGCCAAGATTTTTTGCAAGTTCCCTGCCTACGAGTTCCCCGCTGCGGGTTACCTTGAAGACCGTGCGTTTTATGATCTCAGAGAGCTGGGTAAGATCGCATTCCCTGTTCTGTTCAACAACACTCCTCACAACGCCTGGCCCGCTGATCCCTATATTAAGAGACATGTCCCCCTCGCCCACGCCGTGATAGGCCCCTGCCATAAAGGGATTGTCCTCCGGCGCGTTCACGAAGACCACGAACTTGGCGCAGCCTATGGCGTCCCTGGTCTTTAAGGCCGTTTTTTTAAGCATCGCGCCTATGAGATTGACCGCGTCCATATTCATGCCGGCGACGTTGGTTCCGACATTAAGAAATGAGCATACCCTTTCCGTCTCCGCAAAGACATCCGGGAGCGATTCAACAAGCACTCTGTCCGATTTTGTCATTCCCTTTTGTACGCTTGCCCCGAATCCGCCTATAAAATCAATACCCGCATCCCTAGCCGCCCTGTCCAGGGTCTTTGCCATTTCTATGAATTTCCCATGCTCCGCGTGGGTCTCCATGATAATGCTCACGGGCGTAATGGAGATCCTCTTATTGACGATCGGTATCCCGTATTTCTGTTCAAGCTTACGCGCTTCCCTGATAAGATTTACCGCATTGTCATGTATCTTGCGATAAACCTTGTCGGTAAAAATGGTGAAATCGGAATGGATACAGTCCTTGAGATTAATCCCCAGTGTGGTCGTCCTTATATCCAGGTTCTGGTAAAGGGTCATGCTTGCGGTTTCAAATATTTCTTCAACAGAGAGTGTCATGGCCTACACCCTGTGCATCATCTTGAATATATTTTCATGCTGAATCTGTATATGCATGCCGAGATCCCTTCCGATATCCTCAAGGGCGCCGCGCACCTCGTCGATCTCCCTCGTCGATTCCTTCATGTCAACAAGCATTATCATTACGAAATATGTACCCATAATCTTCTGGCTGATGTCTTCGATATTGATATCGTTTCTGTACAGGTAATCGGATATCTTTGCAACTATGCCCTTCCTGTCCTGTCCGATGACTGTAATAAAAAGCAGTTCTTTTTCCATCAGTTATTAATCCTTAAAATATTTTAAACAGATTTTATGATATAATTCTGTCCCATCCGGCAAAAGAAGTCCATAGAAAAAATCCGCGTCACACATGGTTTCTCAATTGCAGTTCCAGGGGATGCGGGCGCAGGTAAACCTGTTCCCTGAGATATGGCTGGTCATATTTTCTTACATAATGTTTTATCAGGGTGACCGGCACAATAAGGGGGATGTGGCCTGTTCTGTAGTTGTCAATTACCTCAAGCAACTCCTGCTTTTCATCGGGCGTCAGGTCCTTTTTGAAATATCCCACCATGTGCATCAGGACATTGGAGTGTTTTTTAGGCGTTGCCGTTAATCTCAGGGACTCCATGAGAAGGGAATGATATTGTTGATAGACTTCTTTTATGGGGAGCATTTTCGCACTCGCGATAAGCCTTCCTGATAGCTGATAATGCGCGGTGCTGTGGGAAAGTATAAGCATTTTATGCCGCGTATGAAAATCCGTCAGGCGCCCCCTGCTTTCCTTTTCCTTGAGGAGGTCACGCCACCTGTTGAGCACAAATACCCTTTCAATAAAGTTTTCCCTCAATCCGGGGTCATTAAGACGGCCGTCATCCTCGACAGGTATCAATGGAAATTGTTCCATAAAGGACCTTGCGAACAGCCCGGTCCCCTTTTTGACAGGCTGCCCTTTCCCCCCGTGTACCTTGACCCGTTCAATGCCGCAGCTGGGGGACCTGCTCTTGAATATAAAACCGCAAAGAGATTCGTTTTCGAGCATGGATATGCGCATTCTGGCCCATTTGTTCATGCTGTCGGTTATATCCTCTCTTGTAAGTGTCTTCATGAGACGCGGCGATACGGGATCGCCTTCAAGGCGTATGGCTTCTCTGGGGACAGGGAAGCCGAATTCTACCTCGGGACATACGGGGATATACTCAAAATATCTTCCCAGCGTGTCGGTCAGAAAGCGGTCATGTGAATGGCCCCCGTCATAACGCACGTTTTCACCCAGCAGGCAGGCGCTGATACCCAGTCTGATCTTTTCCATTGAATTCTCCATGATGTGTTATACTATTACAAACAGAGAGAATTTAAAACATAATATTATATCGCAAACATACTATGAGCAAACGTCCAAACGGAAAATATAAACATCTTCCAAAGGGCCTTGAGATAATATACGAGGACAGCGCCGTTATTGCAGTCGACAAGCCGCCCGGCATGCTGACGATGGGAACGGAGAAGGAAAAGGAGAGGACCGCCTACTTTGCCGTTACGGACTATGTAAGGAAGGGCTGTGCAAAGTCCCAAAATCGCATTTTTATCGTCCACAGGCTGGACCGGGAGACATCGGGAATTGTTATCTTTGCCAAAACAGAGAAGGCAAAGTTTTATCTACAGGACCACTGGAAGGATACAAGAAAGAAATATCTGGCTGTTGTTCACGGTAGGTGTGATAAGCAGGCCGGCACGATCACATCATACCTGGCAGAGAACAAGGCTTATATTGTCCATTCCACGAGCGACCGGGAAAAAGGCAGACTAGCCAGCACCGCTTACAGGGTTCTTAAAGAAACAAGAGACTTTTCATTGCTGGAAGTCGACCTCCTCACAGGCAGAAAACACCAGATCCGCGTGCATCTGGCGGAGATTGGAAACCCCATCGTGGGCGACAGAAAATACGGGAAGGGGAAGGACGGTTACAAACGATTAGCCCTCCATGCGCTGTCCATATCCTTTAAACATCCCGTAAGCGGAAACGAGTGCTTTTTTGAAACAAAGATCCCTGAATATTTCACCAGTCTGGTCACTTCTTCTTTGCCAGAGGGGTAACCGGTTTGCTGTTTAAATTGTCCCTGTTTGCAGGCTTCAGATCGGACCATGTACTGTAGGGAACAGGCGGCTCGGGGTCATTGAGAGGATAGACTGCGTCGGTGGAGTATTCCCAGTTCTTTCCTATGGGCGGCTCGTCAGGATAGTATTCCTCCGGCATGGGTGGCCCTTGTTCGCCGGTCTTGAATGTCGCCTTAGTCCAGGGGGTGTCAAAGGGTGTCATTATCATACCGGGGGTACGCATGTGCCAGATCCTCCAGCGGCCGTTTTCAAGGATGAAATCACAGTCATATTTTATCCAGCACCAGAATGCCTCAAGCTTGCCCGGTCTTACAAATGAGCCTGTTTCATGGCCAGGGGAGATCCATATGCCCCTTGCGGTCATGCAATCCGCGGCAACCTCTATCATGGGCTGGCAGAGGGTGTGGACATGCATTTTGCCGACACAGTCGCCGTCAATATATACGTGATAACCGGGGTACAGCTTCATTATCCCTTCCCTGCCGCAGTAGCGTCCCCAGGTCATCTCGGCCCATACGTCATCCGTGTCCAGGGCAAATAGTTCCGCCGCCTCCTGATGCCTGTTGGCGGTATGGAGATAGGCATACTCCGACATCAGGTTCTGGATCTCAATATATGCCTCAACACGGGCAAGGCGCTGTTCAACTGTCATATCTTTTGTGATATTGCTCTTCATGTTGCACAATCGGATGGGTCTCCGGCCAGCTTTGATAGGCCGTGTCTCAGCGCCGGGATTACCACCTCCAGGTTTTCCCGGACTCCCCTGGGACTTCCCGGGAGGTTAATGATCAGACACCTGCCCCTTACACCCGCGATCGCACGGGAGAGAACGGCATGGGGGGTCTTCTTCAGGCTCTCGGCCCGCATGGCCTCTGCGATGCCCGGCACCTCGTAGTCGATTACCTCCCTCATGGCCTGGGGGGTAAGGTCGGTGGGACTCAGTCCGGTCCCACCGGATGTGACTATAAGCGATAGTTTTTCTTTATCGGCCCATTCGATAAGGGTATCCGCGATCTGCCTGATATTGTCAGGGACAATACCTGTCTTTACGGGATCAAGGCCTGCGTCCTTGAGCATATCAGCGGCTGCCTTTCCGCTTTCATCAACGCGTTCCCCCCTTGAACCCTTATCGCTTATTGTCAGGACGCCCGCCTTGAATGAGCCGTACATGTATTTATTCCTTTTCAGGCTGCTTGTGCGCCGCGATGACCTTTTCCGCGAGCTGCGCAGGGACTTCCTCATAATGTGAAAGCTCCATCTTAAAGGTCCCTCTGCCCGCTGTTATGCCGTTAAGATCTATGGCGTACCTTGCCACCTCAGACAGGGGGGCCTGGGCCTTGATCACCTGGTAGCGGCCCTCGCTGTCCATGCCTACGACCCTGCCCCTGCGGGAGTTGAGGTCTCCCATGACATCACCCATGTTTTCTTCCGGCACAATAATCTCCATCTTCATGATGGGTTCAAGCAGGATAGGAGAGGCCTCCTGGACCCCTTTTTTAAAACACATGCTGGCGGCTATCTTGAAGGCCATTTCAGAGGAATCCACTTCATGGGACTTCCCGTCGTAGAACCTGACCTTCAGGTCAACAACAGGGAAGCCGGCAAGCACGCCGCTCACTATGGCCTCCTGGAGACCCTTTTCAACAGCCGGGACAAAATTTCTCGGGACGTTCATGCCTACAAGCGCCTCGTCAAAGACAAAGCCCTCGCCCCTTTCAAGTGGGGACAGGTCGAAATGCACCTCGGCAAACTGGCCTCGGCCGCCCGATTGCTTTTTATGCCTGTAAACTATGCCTTTAGCAGCCTTTTTAATAGTCTCCCTGTAGGGTATCTTGACGGGTTTCAGGTTGACATCCACACCGAATTTCCTGTGCAGCTTTTCGCATGTGGCCTCCAGGTGTATCTGGCCCGTTCCGGAGAGGATTATTTCGGCGCTTGCCTGATCCCTCTGAAGCCTGAGGGTAGGATCTTCCTCAAGCAGCCTTGAAAGTGATGAGAATAGTTTATCTTCACTGCCCTGCGTCTTGGCCTCTATAGCGTATGAAAGCACGGAGGGGAGGGGACTTACGGGCTTAAAGATCACGGGTGTGTTTTCAACGCACAGCGTGTCGCCCGTGCCGGTCTCCTTCAGCTTGGCAAATGCCACTATATCTCCTGCTATAGCGCTTTCAACCGGGGCCTGCTTCTTCCCCTCAAGGATGAATATCTGGTTGAATTTTTCCCTGGCGTCTTTATTGGGGTTATAGAGCGTCATGTCGGGTGTAAGGATGCCTGAGATAACCTTTACTATGGTCAGCTTACCTGCAAAGGGGTCTGCAAGGGTTTTAATTACGAGGCCCGAAAATGGCTGATCCTCCGTTGCATTCCTTTCTACAGCCTCATCGGATTTAGGTTTGACGCACTTAAATGGCCCCCTTTCAGTAACTGAAGGAATGCCCTGTACAATAAGATTCATAAGATGCTGGACGCCCATATTGAGCGTGGCGGAACCGCAGACAACGGGCAGGATCATCCCGGATTTCATGCCCTGGTAAAGTGTCGATTCAATAGCCTGGTTATCGAGGGTTTCGCCTTCCAGGTATTTTTCCATAAGCTCGTCATTGGCCTCAACGACATTTTCTATCATCTTTTCACGCCATTCCTGGGCCATATCGGCCATGTCGCCTGGTATCTCCGAATCCTCAAATTTCCCTGAACCGTCTTTTGAGTATATATGTGCCTTCATCTTTACCAGGTCAATCAGTCCCCTGAATTTATCCTCGGCCCCTATGGGTATAAATACCGGTGTGGCCTTGACCTTGAATGTATCGGATACCCCTTCCACGACCTTGTAAAAATCGGCGCGCTCGCGGTCCATCTTGTTTATAAATATGATCCTGGACAGTTTCTGCTCATCGGCAAAGCCCCAGACCTTCTCTGTGCCTACCTTGACTCCTGCCGTGGCATCGACCACTACAATAGCGCCGTCCGCGGCCTGGAGAGAAATCTTTGTGTCCGACAGAAAGTTGTCATCCCCGGGGGTGTCTATGATATTGATATAGTGTTTTTTCCAGTCACAGTGATGAAAGGAGGTGCTTATGGTTATCCTTCTCTTCATCTCCTCCGGCTCGAAATCAAGGCTGGATGATTCGTCGTCCACTCTGCCGAGCCTGGTGGTCGATTTTCCGTTAAAAAGCATAGCCTCGGCCAGAGATGTTTTTCCGGAACCAACGTGGGCCAATGTGGCAACATTCCTAATTTGTTCGGTTTTTCTTTCCATTAATTGAGTTCCTTTCAAATGGTTTGAATATGTAACTAATGATTATAACAGGAAATATAATCTTTTCCAGGATCTGAAAAACCTACATCAACAGGTAAAACAAAGTCAAGCACAGAAATTGGAATAATAAATTTTTTAATTGCCAATTATTTAGAATATGTTATTTTTATTTTTTTGTTTAAATTGCAACAGAAAACCGGAGTATTACGTAAAACTGATGCCCCTTGCCGATCTTTTTGAGAGATTTATCGATTACATGAGAAACCAGAGGGGTTATTCTGCCCATACCCTCAGAAATTACAGGGTTGATTTAAGGCATTTTCATGATTTTCTGGCAGGCATCAGGGACATAAGAGAAGAGGACAAGGCATACATGGAGTTAGGAGATGTCAGTCCCATTTTAGTTAGGGATTACATGGGCAGCCTCTTTGGATCATATAACAGAAGGACAATAGCCCGCAGGATTTCATGCCTCCGATCCTTTTTTAATTTCCTTGATAAAAACGACATTATCGGGGGAAATCCGGTCGCTGATATATCTACCCCTAAACAGGGCAAATATATCCCGTCTTATTTGCCTGTTGACGAGATGTTCAGGCTGCTTGAAGGCCCTGACAGGGAAACGCCGTTGGGCCTGAGAGATCTGGCCATTATTGAGGTCCTGTATTCATGCGGGATCCGTGTCGCTGAGCTGGTCGGTCTGAATATGAATGATATTGACTTTGCCGGCCGCCTTGTCAAGGTCCTGGGCAAGGGGAATAAAGAAAGGATAGTTCCCATAGGGAGAAAGGCGCTTGATGCAGTCGGAAACTATACGGCAGCGGCTGCTCCCCTGAGAAAAAAGGCGGGGGCCGTCCAGGGCGGCAAGGTCCCTCTTTTTATAAACAACAGGGGCGGCCGTTTAACCACAAGGAGTGTGGGGGCCATAATAAAAAAGTATGCCCTGAAATGCGGTTTATTAACCGACATCTCTCCCCATTCCCTGAGACATACATTCGCAACCCATCTCCTTGACGGGGGTGCGGACCTCAGGTCAGTGCAGGAGATGCTGGGACACGTAAGCCTTTCCACGACCCAGAAATACACCCACGTGAGCATGGACAGGCTGATGGAGGTATATGACAAGGCGCATCCGAGGAGATAGAGGATAAAAAATAGGAAAGAGGAAATAGGAAATAGGAAAGAGGAAAGAGGATAGAGGTTAAGAAGGTGAGAAGAAATGAGTGAAGGCATATTAAGAGATTTCCGGGCCACTACGGTCCTTGCGGTCAGGAAAGACGGCAGGGCGGTCATGGCAGGGGACGGGCAGGTGAGTCTGGGTGAGACCATAATGAAACACAAGGCCAAGAAGATCCGGTTTATGTATGAAAACAGGGTTATTGTCGGTTTTGCAGGGGCCACGGCGGACGCATTCAGTCTTTTTGAGAAACTGGAGGCGAAGCTTGACCAGTATCACGGCAGACTTACGAAGGCCGCAGTGGAACTCGCAAAGGACTGGAGGACAGACAGGATACTGAGGAGGCTGGAGGCCCTTCTGCTCGCGATGGATGATGAACACATACTTATAATATCGGGGAACGGCGATGTGATAGAGCCCGATGAAGACGTGGCGGCAATAGGCTCCGGGGGGGCGTACGCGGTTGCGGCGGCCAGGGCCCTTGTTGAACATTCGAATCTTGATGCCCTTGCCATTGTAAAAGAGGCCATGAAGATCACGGCATCCATTTGCATCTATACGAATAGTGAGATAGAAACACTTGAGATTGGGACCGGGAACAATGATGGAAGAGAATGAGGAAATATTTAATGTAGAGAAGGTTCTGACCCCGAAGAAGATCGTGGCTGAACTGGATAAATATATTATCGGACAGGATGAGGCGAAACGTTCGGTGGCGATAGCCCTGAGGAACAGATGGAGAAGACAACAGGTGCCGCCGGCACTGAGGGATGAGATAGCCCCGAAGAATATTATCATGATCGGGCCAACGGGCGTTGGAAAGACCGAGATAGCCAGGCGTCTGGCAAAGCTGGCCAATTCGCCCTTCTTGAAGATTGAGGCCACAAAGTTCACGGAAGTCGGTTATGTCGGCAGGGATGTCGAATCCATGATAAGGGATCTTACGGAACTGGCTGTGAGCATGGCAAAAAAAGAGGAACAGAAAAGGGTCAAGTCAAAAGCGGACGAACTTGCCGAAGAGCGTCTTCTTGATATGCTTCTGCCGAAGAAGAAAAAGGAAGAGATAGCAGAACAGGAGGATACGGAAAAGGAGGTTCTCCTGGAGATTGTGAAGACGGAAAAGACCGAGATCAACACCACCAGGGAAAAACTCAGGCATCTCTTAAGAGAAGGGAAGATGGATGGAAGGTATGTCGAACTTGAGACCACGGGCAGGAATGCCCCTATGATCGAGGTGTTTTCCAGCGCCGGTCTTGAAGAGATGGAGTTCAACATGAAGGAGGTGTTCGGCAGCATATTTCCCGGCAAGAAGAAGAAGAGGCGGGTCAAGGTACCCGAGGCCCTTGAGGTTATCTCACAGGAGGAGTCGCAGAAGCTTATTGACATGGACAAGGTTGTTGAGGAGGCAGTAAGGATAACGGAGCAGAACGGCATCATATTCCTGGATGAGCTTGACAAGGTTGCAGGCTCTGAATCCGGCCATGGCCCCGATGTATCCAGGGAGGGAGTCCAGAGGGATCTTATTCCCATCGTGGAAGGTTCGACGGTTACTACCAAATACGGGATGGTGAATACGGATCACATATTGTTTATTGCTGCGGGGGCCTTCAATGTGAGCAAGCCTTCCGACCTTCTTCCCGAACTCCAGGGACGATTCCCCATAAGGGTTGAACTTGACTCCCTTTCGAGCAAGGATTTTATCAGGATACTTACGGAACCCAGGAATGCCCTGATTAAGCAGTATAAGGCACTTCTCGAAACAGAGGGCATTGAATTGTCTTTTGAGAAATCGGCCATAAAGGAGATTGCATCCATGTCAAGCACGGTTAATGAACGCATGGAGGACATTGGAGCGCGCCGTCTTCACACCATAATGGAAAAGCTGCTTGATGATGTATCCTTTAACGCACCTGATCTGGAAGACAAAAAGGTTATTATTGACGATAGATATGTGAAAGAAAGGCTTAAGGACATCCTGGAGGATGATAACCTGAGCCAGTATATATTGTAGGTGCAAGGCGCAGGGCGCAGGGCACAAGGTAAGGAATAAGAAAAGAAAGGTGCAAGGCGCAGGGCACAAGGAGTGGAGAGAGAAGATCAGAAGATCAGGAGTTAAGAAAAAAGAGAAAAGGGGAAAGAGTATAGAGGTCGGAAGGCAGAGGTCAATAGTTCGGCGCACAAGGCGCAAGGTAAGGAATAAGAAAAGAAAGGTGCAGGGCGCAGGGCGCACGGCGGGTAAGAGGGCACAGGGGAAGTATTTAATTATAGGTCATATAGGTCCTATAGGACATATTTTATAAGGATTTTGAGATCATGGATAAAAAACTTGAAACCGCTAAGGTGCTTATAGAGGCCCTTCCGTATATACAGCGTTTCAGCAATGCTACAATAGTCGTAAAGTACGGAGGCAATGCCATGGCTGGCGGCAGGCTGGAAAGGGAATTCGCCCTTGATATCATACTCATGAAGTATGTAGGGCTCAATCCGGTAGTCGTACACGGCGGCGGTCCACAGATAGGAGACATGCTTAAAAAACTGTCCATAGAGTCGGAATTCGTTGACGGAATGAGGGTGACGGACAGACAGACAATGGATGTGGTCGAGATGGTGCTTGTGGGCCAGGTCAACAAGCAGATAGTAACCCTCATCAACCAGAACGGCGGACAGGCGGTAGGTCTTTCGGGGAAGGACGGCAAACTTATAACCGCCAGGAAGATGAAATATATGAAGGAAAGGGGAGGCGATCAGCCCCCTGAGATTATTGATATAGGTATGGTTGGAGAGATCATGTCAATCGACACCAGGATACTCCATAGCCTCATTGAAAACAGGTTTATCCCTGTGATTGCGCCGGTCGGGGGAGGAAGCGAGGGAGAGACCTATAATATAAATGCGGATACGGTATCCGGTCATATTGCAGCTTCACTCAATGCCGACAAACTGATCCTTCTGACGGATACGGAGGGGGTGCTGGATAAGAACAAAAATCTGATGTCAACCATCAGGGTCGATGATGTAAAAGGACTGATCAAGAACGGCACCATAAAGGGCGGCATGCTGCCGAAGATAAACTGCTGTGTTGAGGCATTAAAAGGCGGAGTTGGAAAGGCGCATATTCTTGACGGACGCAGGGAGCACGCGATCCTCCTGGAGATATTCACAAAAGGCGGTATAGGGACGGAGATAGTAATATGACTGACATAAATAAAAACAGCACAAAGGCCCTTGCAGACAAATACATATTTCAGACCTATGGCAGGTTTCCTGTTGTCCTGACAAAGGGTAAGGGCTGCCGGGTTTGGGATGAGGAAGGAAGGGAGTATATTGATTTTGTAGGAGGGATAGCGGTATGCGCCCTCGGGCACAGTTCGCCGCTTATTACCAGGGTGCTTGATGAACAGTCAAGGATACTGGTTCATGTATCGAATCTGTATTATACGAGGCCGCAGGCTGAACTTGCCAGGCTCCTTGTCGAAAATTCCTTTGCAGACAGGGTCTTTTTCTGCAACAGCGGGGCTGAGGCAAATGAGGCGGCAATCAAGATAGCGAGACGTTATTCGAATGAAAAATATGATAACAAGCGGAATAATATTATCAGTATGAAAGGTTCTTTCCACGGAAGGACCATGGCCACCCTCTCCGCTACAGGTCAGGAAAAGGTCAAGACAGGGTATAATCCGCTTGTCCAGGGTTTCAAGTTCGTACCCTTCAATGACCTTTCGAGCCTGGAGAAGGCTGTTGATGAGACAGTATGCGCCGTAATGCTTGAGCCTATTCAGTGTGAAGGAGGCATTATATGTCCTGATGAGGGATATCTGAAAGGAGTAAGGGATATCTGTGATAAAAATGGTCTCGTACTGATATTTGACGAGGTGCAGACAGGCATGGGACGCACAGGCAGGCTTTTTGCCTATGAGCATTTCGGCATTAAACCTGATGTCATGACCCTGGCCAAGGCGCTGGGGAACGGCTTTCCCATAGGCGCCATGCTTGCTACAGAGGATCTGAGCAGCGCCTTTACAAAAGGAGCCCATGCGACAACCTTCGGAGGCACTCCTCTGGCAACAGCCGTGGCAAAGGCAGTAACCGAATCCATCATTAATGACGGTTTAATAGATAACAGCAGGGACATGGGCGATTATTTCAAGGGAAGGCTCGGTGAGCTGAAAGAGAAATATAGCGTTATCAGACAAATAAGGGGAATGGGACTTGTAATCGGCCTGGAAATGGAGATCGAAGGAACCCCTATAGTGAACGCATGTATAGAGAAGGGATTTCTGGTCAACTGCGTCCAGGAAAAGGTAATCAGATTGGTTCCGCCTCTTATTATCGGCAGGAAGGAGATTGATCTTTTTATTGATGCCTTTAATGATATTTTAAGGACAATATGAGATGAAAAAGGACCTTTTATCGATTCAGGATTTAACAAAGGATGATATCTATTCCCTCATTGACAGGGCAATAGAGCTTAAAAAAAGGGGACGCAGCGCAGAGAGGACGCTTGAGGGATATGTGCTGGGCCTTATGTTTGACAAGGCATCTACCAGGACAAGGGTGTCGCTCGAGTCGGCCATGCTGAAGCTGGGCGGAAGCGCGATCTTCCTGAGCAAATCGGACACGCAGATGTCAAGGGACGAGACTGTAGCGGACACGGCACGGGTGCTTTCACGTTACCTGGATGCACTGGCCATAAGGACCTATTCCCATGAATCGGTAGAGGAGATGGCAAGGTATGCAGATATCCCTGTTATCAATGCCTTGACTGATCTTTATCATCCCTGTCAGGTCCTGAGCGATCTGATGACGGTAAAGGAAAAGAAGGGATCTATTGAAGGTCTGAAGATAGCATGGATCGGAGACGGGAATAATGTGGCAAATTCATGGATAAAGGCAGCCGACGTCCTTGGCTTCAACCTGTCAGTGGCCTCTCCGCCGGGGTATTCACCGCTGTCAAAGGCGCTTGAGGGATCAGGGCAGAATGTAAGAGTGATGGAAGATCCCATGGAAGCTGCAAGGGACGCGGATGTATTAAACACCGATGTCTGGACAAGCATGGGGCAGGAGGAACAAAGGCTGCAGAGGAGGCATGATTTCAAGGGCTTCCAGGTTAACGGAACCATGGTAGGTATATGCAGGCCTGATGTAATTGTTATGCACTGTCTGCCCGCTCACAGGGGAGAGGAGATCACAAGCCAGGTCCTTGAAGGTCCCAATTCGGTTGTTTTTGACCAGGCTGAAAACAAGCTTTATATACACCAGGCGATATTGGAAGGACTGATATTAAGATAGAGTATACGGTGTAAGGTTTATGGTATAAGGGATAAATAAAAAGGGCGAAAGGTACAAGGCCCAGGGCGCAGGGAAAGAATAAAGAAGAAGGGCGCAGGGCGCAAGGCTAAAGGCGCAATGAAAGACTTGGAGATATAAAGGCTAATTTGCCTTTTCCCTGCAAGGAAGGACTGCATTGCTGCGGAGACGCAGGGGGATTTGAAATATTTATTTCGGGGAGAATGAACTTTGAATGATAAAATAAAAAAGATATGTCTTGCTTATTCTGGCGGTCTCGATACATCCGTCATTCTTGTGTGGTTGAAGGAGACCTATAAATGCCCTGTTGTCGCATATGCGGCGGATCTCGGGCAGGGTGAGGAGGTTGATGATATCAGGCAAAAGGCCATGGCCACAGGGGCAGAGGAAATTATTATTGAGGACCTGAGGGAAGAGTTTGTTTCCAATTACGTGTGGCCGTCACTCAGGGCTAATGCTGTTTATGAATCCGGCTATCTCCTGGGGACATCCCTTGCCAGACCCCTTATAGCCATGAGGCAGGTCGAGATAGCCGGGAAATTCGGGTGCGACGCGGTAAGCCACGGGGCAACCGGCAAGGGAAACGACCAGGTCAGGTTTGAAATGGCATACATTGCCCTGGAACCCGGCCTTAAGATAATCGCACCATGGAAGATCTGGGACTTCAAGGGAAGGGAAGACCTTATGGAGTACGCCAGATCGAGAAAGATCCCTGTGCCTGTGACAAAGGCAAAACCCTATTCGAGCGACAGGAACCTCCTGCATATAAGCTTTGAAGGCGGCATACTTGAGGATACCTGGAAGGAGCCGGACAAAGATATGTTCGTCCTCTCCGTTGCGCCTGAGGACGCGCCGGACAAGCCCACCTATGTTGAGATAGAGTTTAAGGAAGGAAATCCGGTGGCAGTAGATGGGGAAAAGATGAACCCCGACGCGCTCCTTGAACGCATGAACGATCTGGGAGGCAGAAACGGGATCGGGAGGCTGGATATTGTTGAAAACCGGTATGTGGGCATGAAGTCACGCGGCGTATATGAAACCCCCGGAGGGACCATACTCAGGGTTGCCCATCAGGCAATGGAATCGATCACCATGGACCGGGAGGTGATGCATATAAGGGATGGTCTGGCGCCGCGGTATTCCGAGTTGATATACAACGGTTACTGGTTTTCACCGGAGAGAAAGATGATGCAGGCCCTTATTGATGAGTCCCAGAGGAATGTTTCAGGACTGGTAAGGATGAAACTGTACAAGGGCAACTGTATAACCGCAGGAAGAAAATCCGAATTTTCGCTCTATGATCCCGATTATGCTACCTTTGAGGGAGAGGATGTCTATAACCAGAAGGACGCGGAAGGCTTTATCAGGCTGAATGCCCTCAGGTTGAAGATAGCGGGCCTCCTGGCAAGGAAAAGAGGTTAGACGTTCTCCCGGGACAGGGCAGATATGATTCCAGCATGATAAGAGGATAGGAAATTAAATGACCAAAAAAGTGTGGGGAGGCCGGTTCAGGGAAAATATCAACGAGACTGTCGATGCCTTTAATTCCTCCATCGGCTTTGACGGCAGGCTTTACGCCCAGGACATAGAAGGTTCAATGGCCCATTGCCGGATGCTGGCAAAACAGGGAATCATCAGTGATGATGACGCGGCCAGGATTCTCGATGCCCTTACGGAGATCAAACGGGAGATAGAAAGGGGAGAACTCCGGATAACCGACGAGCATGAGGATATCCATACCTTTGTTGAGAAGGCGCTCATAGAAAAGACAGGCGCTGTCGGAGAAAAGATTCATACGGCCAGGAGCAGAAATGACCAGGTGGCCCTTGATGTCAGGATGTATGTGAGGGAGGCCGTTGAGAGGGTATCCGGCATGATAAAAGAGTTGCAGAAGGCGCTTGTCGGCGTCGCCGGGAAAAATATCGAACTGATAATGCCGGGGTACACCCATCTTCAGCCGGCGCAGCCGGTTCTTCTTGCGCATCATCTCATGGCATACTATGAGATGTTAAAGAGAGACAGGCAGCGTTTTGAAGACAGCATCAAAAGGGTGAACATACTTCCCCTGGGAAGCGCCGCGCTGGCAGGCACCACATTCAACCTTGACAGGGAGATGGTGGCAAAGGAACTGGGCTTTGACTCAGTATCCATGAACAGCATGGATGCTGTAAGCGATCGTGATTTTGTTATTGAGTTTATTTTTGCATCCTCCGTACTTATGATGCACCTGAGCAGACTGAGCGAGGATATGATCATATGGTCTTCAATGGAGTTCGGATATGTGGCCCTTCCTGACGCGTTCTGCACGGGGAGCAGCATAATGCCACAGAAAAAGAACCCGGACATACTGGAGCTCATAAGGGGAAAGACAGGCAGGGTCTATGGAAACCTGATCTCCCTTCTTACCGTTATGAAGGGGCTGCCGCTGACCTATAACAAGGACATGCAGGAGGACAAGGAGGCGCTCTTTGACACGATCGACACTATTAGTCAGTGTCTCAGTGTTATTACCATGCTGCTCGGCAGGGTAACATTCAACGGCGACTCCATGAAAAAGGCGACGCAGGACGGATATATTATGGCAACCGACCTTGCCGACTATCTTGTAAACAAGGGCATGACATTCAGGTCTGCGCACGAGACAGCGGGAAAGATCGTCCTTTATGCCATTGACCGGAAGAAACACCTGGAAGAACTCTCCCTTGAGGAGTATAAGGGCTTTGCCGTACAGATAGACAGCGATGTATTCAAATGGCTTGAGCCCGCTTCGGCAATTAAAAGGAGAAACATTACAGGGGGCACGGGATCTGAGGCTGTTGAGAAGGCCATTAATCGAGCTAAAAAGGAGACGGCATCTTGAATACAATAAAAAGTATTGTTGCTATTCTTGCCTTCTTGTCTGTTATTTTTTCCGTATCGGCCTGCGGGAAAAAGACGGATCTTTTCCTGCGGGACAGGGCGGATTCATATGGTTCGGACAGGTATTATGACCGGGAGAGGAATGATGGATGGATTTCAAATCCGTGATTTGAAATCTATGGCGCAGGGCAAAGGGCGCAAGGTGCAAGTAGAGAATCGGAAGGATAAATACCAGGTAAATATTAAATTTGAAATTTCAAATCCGGTATAGATGGGGTGCTGATTAAAAGATGCATGATTTTCATTACAGTAACAATGAACTTTTTTGTGAAGATGTATTGGTCGCGGAGATAGCCGGGGAGGTAAAGACCCCGTTTTATCTGTATTCCTATGAGGCTCTAAGGAGGCACTTCAGGGCCTTTGACGATTCCTTCAAGGGGGTTGGCCACCTTACATGTTTTTCCATGAAGTCCAATTCAAATGTGGCCGTTCTGAGGCTGTTTGCCAACGAGGGGGGTGGAGCGGACATAGTCTCAGGGGGAGAACTGTACCGTGCTTTAAGGGCGGGGATTGATCCGGGAAAAATCGTCTATTCCGGGGTTGGAAAGACTGTTGAGGAACTGGAATATGCAGTGTCTTCCGATATCCTCATGTTCAATTCCGAATCGGAACAGGAGCTTATTGCACTCAATGACGTTGCAAAAAGGCTGAACAGGAAGGCGAGGGTATCCATAAGGGTGAACCCTGATGTTGATCCTCAGACTCACCCCTACATATCCACGGGCCTTAAGGAAAATAAGTTCGGAATAGATATAAAGAAGTCCTTTGAACAGTACAGGGTGGCAGCCGGACTGGGAAACCTAACGGTAACGGGCGTATCGTGTCATATCGGGTCTCAGCTTACCAGGGTCAGCCCGTTTGTGGACAGCCTCAGGAAGATCAAGGATCTTATCGCAGGTCTTAAAGATGCCGGAATCCGCATACGTTATCTTGATATGGGCGGGGGGCTGGGCATTACCTACAATGAAGAGAAGCCGCCACTCCCTGTGGAATATGCGGAGGCGATAAAGAAGGAGCTGGGTAATACGGACCTTACCCTTATACTTGAACCGGGGCGCGTGATTGTCGGCAATGCGTGCATCCTTGTGGCAAAGGTACTTTACACCAAGTCAACAGGCGACAAGAATTTTATCATTGTTGACGCGGCAATGAACGACCTCATGAGGCCGAGTCTCTACGGCTCCTATCACGGCATCCGGGCAGTCAAGGCCAAGGGCGGTCAAAGGATAAAGGCCGATATAGTAGGGCCCATATGCGAATCGGGAGACTTTCTGGCAAAGGAAAGGGATATTGAGCCCCTTGATCGAGGCGATCTCCTTGCGGTTATGAGCGCTGGGGCCTATGGCTTCACTATGTCATCCACCTATAACTCAAGGCCCAGGGTGGCGGAGGTGATGGTGAAGGGTAATATCTATAGTGTTATACGCAAGAGGGAGACATACGAGGACCTGGTGAGGGGTGAGGAGATCCCGGATTTTATATGAGAGACATTGAATTCTGGAAGATGAACGGAAGCGGCAACGACTTTATCCTTATTGATAACAGGGATGGAAAGGTCCCTGAAAAGGACATGAGCAGTCTTGTCCTGGGGGCATGCAGGCGAAGGGAGTCGGTCGGGGCGGATGGGATGATATTTATCGTCAATTCAGATAAATATGATTTCTCCTGGAGGTTTTTCAACGCCGACGGAGGCGAGGTGGAGATGTGCGGCAACGGAAGCCGCTGCGCGGCGCGATTTGCATCGCTTACGGGGATAGCCGGAAACACCATGACCTTTGAAACAATTGCGGGTCCCGTATCTGCCGAGGTAAAGGGAAGGATCGTTAAGGTCCT
>JAFGIC010000117.1 GCA_016929815.1 Deltaproteobacteria bacterium | reverse complement strand
CGCAATAAAAATCCTGAAATTGTCCCATGTATAAAAATATCTCTTCCGGCAAGGTTGGGGCCGGGATATTTTGCCGAGTTTACCGGTTTTTATAATATCGGCATCATTCCCTTGCATGTTGCCGGCATTTGAAGTATTAATTTTTATCATATAGCCGGGAAAAAAGCAAAAGAGAATAAACAATTTCCCAGGTTTTTAATAATTATTTCGGTAAACAGGAATCATGAAAAATTTTACGCTGCTCTATGAAAAACTTGACTACACCTTCAACACGCCTGATATACTGGAGGAGGCATTCAGGCATTCCTCCTATGTCAATGAAATCAAGGCCTCCGGGATGAGGGATAATGAAAGGCTGGAGTTCCTTGGGGATGCTGTCCTGGATCTTGCCGTAAGCCACATACTCATGGACCTCTTTAAGGATGCAAGAGAAGGGGACCTTTCCAAATACAGGGCGGCTGTTGTAAACGAAAACACCCTATGTCTGATAGCAAAGGATCTACAGATCGCAAATCTTCTTCTCCTCGGCAAGGGTGAAGAACTTACAAACGGAAGGAATAAACCTTCCATCCTGGCCAATACGGTTGAGGCCATCCTTGGCGCCCTTTATCTGGACGCCGGTTACCAGGAGGTAAAAAGGGTAATACGGAGACTCTTTTTACCTCTCATCAAACAGCTGGAAACCAGTGAAATCAAGTATGATTATAAAAGCCTTTTGCAGGAATATTCACAGGAGGCATACAAACTTCTCCCGGAATACAAACTCATTGAAGAAGACGGACTTGCGCACGATAGAACATTTAGGGTAGCATTGATTTTGAATGGAAAGACAATAGCAGAGGGCAAGGGAAAAAGTAAAAAAGAGGCCGAGCAGAAGGCCGCAAGGGAGGCTTTTAATTGCCTGTCATCAAAGAAGCAAAACATCTGATAGTCCCTGTTTTCATACCTCATCAGGGCTGTCCCTTTAAGTGCATCTATTGCAGTCAGGATAAGATCACTGATCAGTACGTGCCGGCATCTGCCTCGCATATAAAAAATATCCTGGATATTTCACTGGAGTCTCCAAGATTCTCTTCTGCTGAAACAAAGGAAGTGGCCTTTTATGGCGGCACATTTACGAACCTATCCCCGGCAAAGATGAAGGATATGCTCGGGGCTGTAGCCCCTTATCTTCAGAAGGGACTTTTTAACTCCATAAGGGTCTCCACAAGACCTGACAGCATCGATGGAGATCGCCTGGATCTGATGAAGAGTTACGGTGTTAATACTGTTGAGCTTGGCGTACAGTCAATGGATGACAATGTCCTTGCTTTATCAAAACGGGGCCACACATCAGGTGATGTTGTAAATGCCGTTGATATCCTCAGGCGATATGGTTTCAGGGTAGGCATCCAGCTCATGCCCGGACTTCCCGGTGATTCCGAAACCGTATTTAAAAAGACCATAGACAGGGTTATAGGGCTTAAGCCGGACATGACCAGGCTTTATCCCGTTATTGTTATCAGGGGAACAGAACTGGCTTCGATGTATAATTCCGGCGGATACACCCCCCTTACCCTTGATGAAGCTGTAAAGATATGCGGTGATAGCTGTTTAAGGCTGGAAGACAACAATATCCCTGTAATCAGGATCGGCCTTATGTCATCGCCTTCACTGCTCAGCGGAAGGGAGATACTGGCAGGCCCGTGGCACAGCGCATTCGGTTTTCTAGTTCGATCCTATATACATCATTTAAGGATCGACCCCTTTCTGCCCAGGTTCGCCGGCCACGCGTTTATTGGTATCAGGGCCCCAAGCAGGGAAATACCCCTTGTAAGAGGTCACAGGAATAACGGCGTCCGAATCCTTGAGGAGAAATCAGGGGCAAAAATCGTCAGCATCAAACCTGATGACACCATTCCTCCCGGAAGGATAGAAGTGGATGAGTTAAAGCAAGGTGCAAGGTCCAAGGCACAAGGTTAAAGGAGAAAACATTAAATCAATTGTTTACATTATACCCGCTCATAGTGCCAAAATACCGGCTTGCAGAACTAATACTGTTGAGCCTTAATTATAATGTCATCAAATATAAATAACTGGATAAAGTAGAAATCATGTCCGACTCAAATACACAAACATTTTTATCCGGGTTTATTGCGATCGTTGGCCCGCCGAATGCCGGGAAATCCAAGCTCTTAAACAGGATACTTGGGTCAAAGGTATCCATCGTAAGCCCCAAGCCGCAGACGACCAGGAACCGCCTTATGGGGATATATCATGGCGACGGATACCAGATGGCATTCATGGATACCCCCGGCATACACCGCACAAAGACCCTGCTTCATAAAAGCATGGTATCCTCAGCCATTGATTCAATGTCCGAGGTTGACATCATAATGGTGGTAATAGATATTTTCAGGCCGGATGATGCCGAAATAACCATGATATTATCCGCCTTGAAGAAGTCGGATAAAAGGCCTGCCGTACTTATCGTCAATAAAATCGATGCCGCAAAAAAAGAAAAGATCCTAGAAACACTCGATCACTTCAGCAAAATAAATCTTTTTGATTCGATCATACCCGTTTCAGCCCTGAGAGGCGACGGAATCGAGACTGTAATCAAAGAGTTGAGAAAAAGGCTGAAACCCGGTCCCGAGTTTTTCCCCAGGGAGATGATAACGGATCAGCCTGAGACCTTCCTTATATCTGAGATAATAAGGGAAAAGATCTATCTTAATACAAAAAATGAACTGCCATATTCCGCTGCGGTTACTGTTGATTATATGCAGGAGGACCCATACAAGGACCTTATGAGGATATCGGCGTCAATACACGTTGAATCGCAATCTCAGAAAGGGATTATTATCGGGCAAGGGGGCGCCAAGATAAAAGAAATAGGCACTGAAGCGCGTCTAGAGCTGGAGAAGATGTTCGGCGCAAAGGTCTTCCTCGATCTCCATGCACGTGTGGAAAAAAACTGGAGCAGGGACACAAGGGCCTTAAGAAGGCTTGGGTATTAAAAAAAGAGAACCAGCCCGATCACGGAAGGCTGGTTCTCTTATCTAGGAGGAAAAAGCTGAAAAAGCTTATTTCTGTCTATTGATATAGCAATATCAGTGCCAAAACCCATAAGTTACAAGATTAATTAATAACATATTGTTTTTACTGGACTTATTAAATTGCATAAAAAATCTAATAGTCGCTCCCTTAAAGACTTTGGTACAATATATTGTACCGTTTCTTTAAGACAAAAACCCTTTCATTCCATAACCTATTAAATTGACGCAATAATAATCCGGTGAAAAATATTTCACCGCTAAATAGATATATTGTACTTTTTCATCTTATGCTGAAACAGATTTTTTGATATGCCTATCATATCCGCTGCATGTGACTGGACGTTTTCACATTTTTTCAAGGCCCTTAATATCAGTTTCTTTTCAATCTGCTCAAGAGTTTCCTGCAACGGGGCAGCAATAGGTATAAACCTGTCGACATCCAGTCCCTCTTTGCTTTCCACCAGGTAATCAGGCAGGTCTTCAACCCCGATAACTCCGGTTGAATTCAGTACAACCGCCCTTTCTATGATATTTTCAAGCTCCCTGATATTCCCCGGCCAGCTGTAGTTATAAAGGACCTTCCATGCCTCGGGACTAAGAACGATCTTTTTATTTTCGTTGTCTCTGTATTTATCTATGAAATGATCTACAAGCATCCTGATGTCCTCTCCTCGTTCCTTTAATGAAGGAACCTCAATGTGGATAACATTAAGCCTGTAAAAAAGGTCTTCCCTGAAAATACCCTCGGCAACGTCTTCCTTTATATCCCGGTTGGAGGCGGACAGAATCCTCACGTCAACCTTCAGTGTCTTTGTCCCTCCGACCCTCTCAAACTCCATCTCCTGCAGGACCCTTAAAAGCTTTACCTGTAGTGGGGGGGGCATCTCCCCGACCTCGTCCAGAAAAAGCGTCCCTCCGTCCGCCAACTCAAACCTGCCTTTTTTCATTGCTATTGCGCCCGTAAATGATCCCTTCTCATGTCCGAACAGCTCGCTTTCAAGGAGGGTCTCAGTAAGGGCGCCGCAATTGATTGAAATAAAGGGGCGGTCTTTCCTGGGGCTGTTGTAATGAATGGCGTTGGCAATAAGCTCCTTTCCTGTGCCGGAAGGGCCGGTGATCATTATAGAGGCCCTGGACCTGGAGACCTTGCTGATAAGGTCATATATCTCTATCATGGGTTTGCTCTTCCCGATGATATTCCCGAATCTGTACTTGTCAGAAAGGGCCTCGCTTAACAGACGGTTTTCCTTTACCAACCTGTATTTATCGAGGGCCTTTTTTATAGTAAGCTTCAGTTCCTCATTGCGAAATGGCTTTGTGATGTAATCGTAGGCGTTTTTTTTCATTGCTTCCACGGCCATTTCAATAGTCCCGTAGGCCGTCATTACGATAACAGGCAGTTCAAAATTTTTCTTTTTTATTTCCTCAAGCAGCTCCATCCCGGATATCCCCGGCATCTTCATGTCGGTTATGACCAGATCCAGATCAGGATTATCGATTTGCTCCAGGGCATCCACCGAATTGTCAACAGTAATTACCTCATAACCCTCTGAGCCCAGGAGTTCCTCAAGAACAATAAGATAGTTTTTTTCGTCATCCACAATCAGGAT
>JAFGIC010000116.1 GCA_016929815.1 Deltaproteobacteria bacterium | reverse complement strand
CGGGAATTAATAAGAATATGATAATGTAATTGATCCGTATTGCTGTCCGCCCTTCTGCGTTTCAAATTCCCTGGTTTGCCAGACATTGGAATAGGTGAACTTTACCTTGTGGAAAAGTATGCCGAATCCCGCAAAAAAGCGGCCTACGAAGGTTCTTTTATCCACACTATGACTGTCCGTGAACGTGTTGCCGTCCAGCAGGATATTTCTTGCCATGGCAAAGGCATCTATGCCGAGGAATATGTGGATGCTTAAAGGCCTGGTCTCCGGGGATAGGCGAGGGTCACTATCGTCTATCGGCGCGTTAGTGTCGGAGCCCGGACGAATGAGGAGGGTCCCGAAATCATTGGGCAGGTTCAAGCCGTATCGGAACTGGCCCCCGAAGGCCCCTGCTATCAGCAGATTTCCGACCGTAAACCCTGCATGCGGTATCAAGTCGCAGGCATAACCGCTGCCCAGATCGGATAAACAGGCCTCTCCACATAGATTAGATTATCTCCCCTGACATCGATATTATCTTCTGCAGTTAATCTTTTTTCGATTTTTCTCTAAGACGTGCTGCAAGCTCCTCATAGGAGGAGACTGCGATAATGTCGTTGAATTGGCTCCTGTAGTTGCCTACAAGGCTTACGCCTTCGATATGGAGATCATAGACCAGCCATGAACCGCCTTTATTCATTATGCGATATTCCACCGGGATCTGTTTTCCGTCCGATGTGTTAAACACGCTTGTCACCTTTCCATAGTCCCCTTCGATCTTTTCATCCAGATATGTGATGCTTTCCCCTGAATATTGGTATGTCTTTTCCATATAGGTATTCGCTATAAGACGTCTGAAGAGCGAGACAAACTCCTTTCTTTCCTCAGATGTCCTCCTGTTCCAGTTTTTCGCCAGCGCCCTCTTTGCGAATTCCTCCCAGCTGAAGACTTTGTCAACCTCCTCCATTATTATTTGTTCCCTTTTTTTCTTCATGTCCGATGACTGCGGAGAGTAATCGGAGACGATAGCTAAGAGCCTGTCTGTGCAGGCCTTGATGTTGTCAGTCGGCTCTCCGGCAAAGGCAGCGAAAGAGAGCAGAGCTGAAAAGGATGTTAAAAGAAGGATAAAAAATCCACGAAATTTACCGTTCATTGAAGCTCCTCATTAAGATAAATGTAATCCGGCTTTATCATAAGATATCTCCTCACCTTTTCATAAGGGGAGGTCGGGCCTGCCGCGCCGTAGCTTTAGCGAAGGCTGGAAGGGTTACAAGCGCTCCTTGCTTCTCCTGTCCTTCCCCTTCCTGGTAAACATATTATATAAAATCGGTATGAGATACATCGACAGTATGGCCGATGACATAATGCCTCCAATAGATGCTATTCCTGCTGCATTACGCAGCTCCGCGCCTATGCCCTGTCCTGTTGCCATGGGGAGCATTCCCAGAACAGCAGCCAGGGTGATCATGGCTATAGGCCGGAATTCCTCCTTGCATGCCTGGACCATGGCGATGTGTCTGGGCATCCCGTCCTTGATAAGGACGTTGAATTTGTCCATGATCAATATACCTACAGCCACAACGATGCCTATCAGCATGACGCATCCCATTAAGGCCAGGATCTCTATCTTGCTGCCTGTCATCGCAAGGCTGTAGAATATCCCGATCACGGCAACGGGCACGGTTGAAAATATCAGGACCGGCTGTCTGAAGGACTCCATGATGGCGCCCAGGGTAAGAAAGACCAGTATAATCGCAAGGATTATCGCCTCTATTATCCCTGCCTGTCCCTCGGCCATAACAGTATATGTCCCGCCGAATGAAAAGCTGTATCCGGATTCAAGGCCGCCTTTTTCATTCATGACAGTTGTAAGGTCGTTGACCGCCGTGCTTAAGGATGTCTTCGGATCCAGGTTGGCAAAGAGCTTTGATACGCGCATCTTGTCCTTCCTTGTAATCTGCACGGGAGATGTCGTCTCTTCCACCTCGCCGAGGCTGGTCAGGAGAACAGGACCGGAAGCCCCCGGGAAGAGGAATTGTCCCACCTGGTCCTTGCCGCTTTTTTCATCGAATTTAACAACTATATCATAATTTCTGGCGCCCTGTTTAAAGGTCCCTGCCTCAAGGCCCTCCAGGTTCCCCCTCAGTACTGCGCCCAGGCTCGCCGCTGGTGCCTGTATATCCGCAAGGACCTCCCTGTTGGGGGTTATTTTCAATTCCGGCTTTCCTGTCCTCACTGTTGTGTCCTGGTCCAGGAGCCCTGGTAAATCCTCTGAAAGTTCCTTGGCCTTCAACGCAAGGTTGTCCAGTGTTGTAAGGTCCTGCCCCGCTATCTCCATCTCGACCGCTGAAGACATCCCCGATGATATAGGCATAGGTATGCTTACGGTTACTATGGCGTCAGGGATATCGGCCAGCCTGGCCCTGATACTCTCCGAAAGTTCCGTTATGGATGTTTCGCGTTCGGTTCTCTCTGAGAACTTGAGGAGTATCTGTGCCAGGTGCACACCCTCCGACGATTGCCCGATCATGCCTTCCACCTTGCCTATGGTTGTCAGGGTGTGTCTGATGTGCGGCATTTCGCCGATAATGTTCAAGGCCTCCTGCAGCCGTCCCTGTGTCTCAGACATGCTGTACCAGGTGGGAAACTCCATCTTCACGTAAACCTCCCCCTTGTCCGTATCCCTCAAAGTGGTGGAGCCCAGATTTACGGCCACATGAAGTGAGTGGAATATAAGCAGAACAACTCCTATAAGAAACAGCGCCTCCGCCCATCTGTGTTTTTCCAGAAAGGCAAGGGATCTGCCGTAGCCGGATATCACCTTGTCCAGCATCCTGTTCCAGCTCCTCTCCATACGGTGGAGCAGGGCGTCGGGATTTTCATCCCTGGGTTTCAGCATAATTGAACAGAGCATCGGAGTGAGCGTAAAGGATATGAAAAGCGATACCGCCGTCATGAGGGCCATGGAGAGTGCAAAGGGCTTGATAAATAGTCCGATCAGGCTCCCCATCATTGCAAGGGGGAAAAGCACCACCATGTGGGTCCCGGCGCTTGCCAGCACGGCGAGGACTACCTCCCCGGATCCCAGTCTTGCGGCGGCCTTCGGGTCTCCAGTCTCATCCAGACGCTTGATGATTGACTCCATGACTATGATGGAATTTGTTACCAGGATGCCTACCCCCATGCCGATGGAGAGAAGAGTCATGGTATTGAAGGTAAAGCCCATGAAATAGATGAAAAAGAGACTTATCACGATGGTCAGTGGCATGGTAATGAAAACCACAAGGAGCGCCCTCAGATTATAGAGAAAGAGAAATAGTATAAGGGCCGTCAGACCGATACCTATTGCAACATCTATCCAGGCGCTGTTGACTGTTGACTCGGTAAACAGGCCGTCATCCGTTACCCATATCAGTTCCATGCCGCCGGGGAGTTCGGTTTTTATGTCTTCTACGGCCTTCCTTACATTATCGACTACCGCAACCGCATTGGCGTCCGCCTTCTTTACCACCTTAACGGCAATGCCGTTCCTGCCGTCGATTACCGAACTCTGTCTGAGCTCTTCGGTGGTCATCTCGACCCTTCCTATATCCTTGAGATAGACCCTCTGGCCGTTATTATTTGCCACTTCAAGGTTGCCTATGTCCGCTACGTTAGTGTATTCCGCGTCGAATTTTACAGTGTATTCCATGCCCTGCCCTTTGACGCGTCCGGCAGGTATGGTCTTTATATTTGCTGCAATGGTCTGAACTACGTTGTAGCTTGTAAGGCCCCT
>JAFGIC010000115.1 GCA_016929815.1 Deltaproteobacteria bacterium | reverse complement strand
GATATGAATATCGAACATCCAACGATGAAAATCGAATCAACCAGACCAATTCAAATGACCCGGGCATAATTTTTTGCTGAATCTTTGGTTTTGCCTCGGATTTCAGCCTGATTCTTATTTGGGATTGAACATCAAATAATCAATTAGCATATGTGATTATGGATTGAAATAAAAATAATAATTTTTTATAATTATATCGAAACTATCTTCTTTTTAAATCTGTCAAATTAAAAATAAACTTTTTTTGATGGAGGTGCATATTATGGGGTACTTTAAAAATGAAGTAAGTATTGAAGAAATGGTTATTGAAGACGTTGATGCTATACTTAATATCGACAAGAAGATACGAAAGATCGGGGAATCAGTTACCTATAAATACACAACAACTGAGTCCATCCTGACCATTGACAGGATAGGTCACGCAAAAGATGCAAAAAGCTACGCGGATATGATAACAGGTGATATAGCAGGGATGCTCAATACGAGTTTAGTCGCCAAGATAAAAGACAAGATAGTGGGTTTCATTATCAGCCGTAAAGCAACTATTGGCGATCCCCCGAAAGAGATAGGCATGATCCTGATCATGGGTGTGGATCCCAAACACTGGCGGAATGGCGTTGCAAGTAAAATGGCAGAAGAATTTATAAAAAAATACAAGGCTATGGGAATTAAAGAAATCAGGATACCGATTGATGAACGGGATATGCAGTTGCGTGATTTTTTTACAAAGATCGGCTTTGGGGTCGGCCATATGATTGAATATTCCAAAAAATTGTAAATGGGGAATAGGGGATATACATAAAAATATGAATCGGGAAATTCATTGCAGATCTATATTTTCATATTTTCATGTATATCTCTGCTGGCATGTGTGTAATTAAAAAAACGACCCCATCTTAATAAATCTCCATGGAGGGGAGTAGAGAATGGATTCACCTGTTCGGCATTAAAGTGGAAAAGTCTTCAGATGTTCTCTTTGCAAGAACAGTGTCTTCAGATCGTTCATATTTGATTCAATGCTGTTCAGTTTCTCTATAACTGCCGTCATCTCCTGCTCCCTCAATTTTTTCTGATGGTATTTCATATCAATGGAGAGATTAGAGATATTTGTTATATTGTCTGTTATCTCAAGATTCCTATCCGCCAGTCTATTTATTGTTTCCTGTATGCCGGATAATCGAGTTTCGATGGATTCCGAGTTTTTCTGGATATTGACAATGGCCCCCAGAAAGACCAGCATCATGCAAATCAGGGTTGCAAGGATAAGCCCTAATAATATTATTGTTGCTACTTCCACAATCGCCTCCATACCATAATATAGGTCCGGATTAAAACAGGTTTCAAGGGTTCGAGAGATGAAGAGGAGATGAAATCAGGAAATAGAAAAAAGGAAAAAGAAAATAGAAAACAGAGGACCTTTCTCCTTTTTCCTTTTCCCTTTATCCTTTTACTTGATCCCTTGTCTAAGATCCCGCTGCTGTGTGCGGGGAATCCTTGAAACCTTGACTCATTAAGCTATCGACCTAAGTTGATAGCGCGTCACTTCTTTCCCAATTCAACGGACCTGTCACGGGCCGCCTTTAATCCATAGCTGATGACTTCCGAGAGACCTCTATCTTCAAAGGCACTTAGTCCTGCGGCCGTTGTCCCGCCCGGAGATGTGACCATCTCCCTCAGTTTTGAGAGGGATGATTCCGATTCATCCGCAAGATGTGATGCGCCAAGGAAGGTCTGTTTAACAAGCATCAGGGCGGTATCCCTGTCAAAACCAAGCCTTTCTCCCGCTTCTACAAAGGACTCCATGATCCTGAACACAAATCCCGGCCCGCTCCCTGAAATGGCTGTGATCGCGTCCATCATGCCCTCATCCACGATCACTGTCTTTCCGACTGCATTAAAGATCTCCTGTGCCTTGTTCATATGTTCCCGGGCGGCTGTCCCGCCTCCGGAAAGGGCGCTTATCCCCCTCTGGATCAATGCCGGGGTGTTAGGCATTACCCTTATGATTGGCTTGTCCTTCCCGATGGCGTCCTGGATGAGATTGATTGTAATGCCGGCTGCTATGGAAATGACAAGCTGATCGGGTTCCAGATAACCGGCGATCTCGGAAAGGACTGCCTTGATAACCTGCGGTTTTACTGAGAGCACTATTATAGATGATGCCTGCACCAATTCCCTGTTGGAGTAACAAGCCCTTATTCCATAGGTCTCGGATTTATTTTTAAGTTTTAAGGTATCATTGTCCGACGAGGCGATCCGGTCGGGGCTGTAAAGCCCGCTTTTAATAAGTCCCTTTATAAGGGCCTCTGCCATGTTGCCGACGCCTATGAATCCGATTTTATCATCAATTTGAAACATGTCTGCCTCCATATGGGCCTAAAAGGGTAATTTTTAAGTAAAATAATTTTAGAATTTAATAACAAAAGTTTGGGTATATTAAAAAATATTGAGAAAAAATTCAATATGTCTGTTTTCTGTCCGGGAATTAAAATCTCAGGGCATGTTCCGTCAGATGAAAAAGATATAAATAAGTGAATTTCTTAAAAAGTAAGGTTTCTTGTTCTTGACGTGTGTTTTTTTTTCTGATAGGGAATCTTTAAAGTAAGAAGGGATATTGTCTTATTTAAATGACTTTTAATATTTTTTATGGCTACAGGTGTATTTGAAAAGACCAACCCTTTAATAAGAAAAGGAGATATGACTATGGCTTATGATGCGGTTAAGATGAAAGACTGGCAGATATCAGAGGCTGCTGAGAAACATATGCCTTCCCCTGATGAATGGCGTGAAAGGATGGGGCTTCAAAAGGATGAGTTGATGCCCTATGGAAGGCTTGCAAAACTTGATTTTATGAAGATCATGAAGCGCCTGGAAAAAAAGAAGGACGGAAAATACATTGAAGTAACGGCAATTACCCCTACTCCTTTAGGCGAAGGTAAGAGCACAACATCAGTCGGTTTGATGGAAGGACTAGGAAAACTGGGAATGAATGTGGGCGGCGCCCTGAGACAGCCTTCGGGCGGACCGACGATGAATATCAAGGGGACGGCAGCAGGCGGCGGCAATGCCCTCCTCATACCCATGACTGAATTTTCCATGGGACTGACCGGCGATATAAACGATATAATGAATGCACATAACCTTGCTATGGTGGCATTGACCGCTCGAATGCAGCATGAGAGAAATTACAACAATGAGCAGCTAAAGAGGCTGACCAAGATGAGAAGGCTGGATATCGATCCTACAAGGGTTGAGATTGGCTGGATAATCGATTTCTGCGCCCAATCCCTGAGGAATATCATTATTGGACTGGGTGGAAGGCAAGACGGATTTACTATGCAGTCCAAATTCGGTATTGCGGTATCATCCGAACTTATGGCCATACTTTCTATTGTCACTAATCTTGCGGATCTAAGGAAAAGGCTTGATGAGATAACCCTCGCTTATGACAAGGCAGGGAAGCCGGTGACAACAAAAGACCTTCAGGTGGGCGGCGCAATGACGGCGTACATGAGAAATACCATTAATCCCACACTCATGTCCACGGCAGAATATCAGCCATGTATGGTTCATGCGGGCCCCTTTGCCAACATAGCGGTCGGACAGTCTTCCATTATCGCCGACAGGATAGGGCTGAAGCTCTTTGATTATCATGTAACGGAGAGCGGTTTTGCAGCTGATATAGGTTTTGAGAAATTCTGGAATGTGAAATGCCGTTACAGCGGGCTTAAACCCCATGTTTCGGTTCTGACCACGACCGTTCGCGCCCTTAAGATGCATGGCGGCGGACCAAAGGTAGTGGCCGGGCTGGCCCTGGACGATGCCTACACAAAGGAAAACCTGAATCTCCTGGAAAACGGCATCCCTAACATGATGCATCATATCAATACGATCCGCAAGTCGGGTATAAAACCTGTTGTGTGCATCAATGCCTTCCATACGGATACGAAAAAAGAGCTGGATATGGTAAGGAAATATGCTGAAGAGGCGGGTGCGCGTTGTGCGGTTTCAAGACACTGGGCTGAAGGCGGTGCAGGCGCAATTGAATTATCTGAGGCGGTAAAAGAGGCGTGTGACGAAAAGACGAATTTTAAGTTCCTCTATCCCCTGGAGATGAAGCTTCGTGACAGGGTGGAGACTATCGCCAAAACCGTCTATGGGGCCAGCGGCGTTTCATGGACTCCCGAGGCTGAGGCAAAGGCAAAGAAGTTTGAGGCCGATCCCAAATATAATGATTATGCGACCATGATGGTCAAGACGCATCTTTCACTTACCCATGATCCTGCATTAAAGGGTGTTCCCAAGAACTGGACATTGCCTATCAGGGATATCCTGATATACTCAGGGGCCAAATTCCTTTGTCCCTGCGCCGGGACCATAAGTCTTATGCCGGGCACCAGTTCAAATCCGGCATTCAGGCGGATTGACGTGGATGTGAAGACAGGAAAAGTAAAAGGACTGTTCTAAATTTAAGTATATTCGATTGGAACAATAAAAAAAGGAGGGCGCTTTGAAAGGCCCTCCTTTTTAATGGAGTCAATGGATTTGACTATCTCCAGGGCAGATATCTTTTCACACCCCATTAAAGGAGCGGATTAATTGCCCACTATATTTATGGCACAGACGGCATGCGGCGGCTGTCCACCGAGATTATGAGTCAATCCGATACGAGGATTCTTAATCTGTCGTGCTTCCGCTTTGCCCTGCAGCTGTTTATAAACCTCATACATCATCCTAAGGCCTGATGCGCCGATTGGATGCCCGAAGCACTTCAGTCCGCCGTCCGGCTGGCAGGGGATCTTACCATTCAGCTCAAAGAAACCGGATTCGATGTCATCCCTTGCTTTACCCCTCGGGGAAATCCCCAGATCTTCATAGATCGCCAGCTCTGTAATAGAGAAGCAATCATGAACTTCCATAAGGCTTATTTCTTCCCGGGGGTTCTTTATACCGGCTTCCATATAGGCCTTTGCTGCTGCTCGCACTGTCGTCTCCACGTGTGTATAATCATAAGCATTATAAAGAAGGTCTTCTCCCGACTCGGCGGCAACCGATAATGCCTTTACATAAATGGGATCGGGGCGGAAACTCTTGGCCATATCGGCCCGGCAGAGAATGGCGGCGGAGGCGCCGTCACTTACGCCACAGCAGTCAAATAAACCCAGAGGCCAGGCAATAAAGGGCGCCTTCATGACATCTTCCTCGGTAATCTCGCGCCTGAGATGAGCCTTGGGATTCAACGAACCGTTATGATGGCTTTTAACGGAAATTTTGGCTAGCAGTCTTTTGCCTTCTTCGATGCTGAGGCCGTATCGGTCAAAATATTTTACCGCCATCATGGCAAACATCCCGGGATTTGGATTCATCCAACTGGGAAAAATAACCCTTCCTATGGTGCCGCGTGCCACGATATCTTCATTCTCTCTGGGCAATCCGGGGTAGCCCAGGTCCTTAACCTTTTCCACGCCAAGAGCCAGTGCAATATCGACTGCACCGGAGGCAATTGCATAGGAGGCGGCACGCAGGGCTTCACTGCCGCTGGCACAGAGATTTTCAACCCTGGTTACCGGCAGAAAAGGTAAATGTAATGTTGAGGAGAGCGGGAGGGCGCTGTGGCCTATGCTGATCTCCGTAAACTGGTTGCTTTGCCACGCTGCCTGAATATCCTTCTTCTCTATACCTGCATCGGCAATTGCTTCCTTAAAGGCCTCTATCATCAAATCTTCAGCACTTTGTTTGAAATTTTCTCCAAATTTGGTGCAACCCATGCCTATAATGGCTACTTTATCTTTTATTCCCTCTGGCATTTTACTTCCTCTCATTTTATAATAGGTATTGCTTTCCAGAAATACCCGACGATACCACGTGCCGGATCATTGTATTTCCTGCGCAAGGCGAATTCTACTGGCATACCCAGCTTAACGGATTCAAAATTAATATCGGTAAATTCGAAGATAAACCTGCCGCCGCCGTCAAAATCTATAATTCCGTAAATCAGCGGTGCATCAAGACAGGGCGAAGCATGGTCCGCAGTAAAGGTGAAAAGTTTACCGTTTTTGTCCGCAAAGGGGTACTCGTCCATTTCATCGATGGCGCCACAAGACGGATTGACGCAGATACGCTGTGGCGGGAACTGAGGCGTGCCGCATTTCCTGCATATACTGCCGCGGAGAGACAGTATGGTTTTACGTTCACGCCATGTCAGGTGAAGCTTGGTTTCGGCCGGCTCCTGAGGATAATTTGTTTCATACGGCAACACGCCGCGAAACGCCAGGTAACGTTCATAGCTGGTCAAAACCCTTTTATTGTCCAATTCACTCTTGACGACGCCTTTGCCCTTAAATTTTTTGATCTCTTCAGTCACCTCAAAGAGTAATGCCTCAGCCCCGTTTCCGTAGCTTGCAACAATAATTTTATCACCCGGTTTCGATTCATCAAGCATACCTGCGAGCAGAATAAACGCAGAGGCTGTACCGGATTCACCGACTGTGGGCGCTAACGGGTCCTGGACCTGAGCAGGTGAAAGGCCTATCTTTTTGCCTATGTTGGGGTATTCTCTAATATTATAACAGGAGAAAGCCGCCTTAGCGATATCCTTGGCTTCCAGATTATACTTTTTTAAAAGAGCCGCTACAGCTTCAATGATGAATTTCGGGTAACCTTCTTCACGAATGAATCTTTCTTCACCGGCGCGGACAAACTTATCATCCTCACCCCGGCGGTAGTCCGGAAAATCCTGTGAAAG
>JAFGIC010000114.1 GCA_016929815.1 Deltaproteobacteria bacterium | reverse complement strand
TTCCTCCGGCAACACCCGCCATAGGACCGCCGGCAGAACCTGATGCCTGTTTATTAATAATATGATCCTTTATATTTTCGTCAAACACCAGATAGTGAATCCTGCCTATAAGTTGATGGCGTGCGTTATGGGCATGGCTTGCCGACTCATCTGCAAAGCGAAGGCCCCTTGCATCCACAAGGATGTATTCGCCTCCCCTTTCTATGAACCTCCTGAGTGAGCCTGGAGCCACCTCCCATGGAATGGGTTTCATGCAGGATTCAAAGGATACAGTGGCGTCCACGCTTGCGCCTGCCTCAGCGGCCATTAAAATTCCGTCACCCGTGTACATATTGCCGACAATATAAACCTCATTATAGAAATCATCATCATATGGATGGTAATATTTTTTCATAAGCTCCGGATTTCCTATAAAACCCCCCGTGGCAATGATTACGGCGTCCGCTTCAATCTTGTAATCTTTGTCCTTTCCCTCTGCCATCGCGCCGGTAACAGCTCCCGTTTCATCCGTAAGCAGTTGTGTGCCCTTTGTATCGGTCAAGATCTCAACGCCAAGATTGCGGCAGAGCCTTGTCATGAAAGCAGAGTATGGCTCACTGTCCTCGACGCTTCGATAGCCGGGTCCTGAGATGGAGCTTAACAGTTTTTCCCTTTCTTTTTCCGAAAGCAGCCCCAGGAGCCAGTCCGCGTTATCCTGTGACGCGGATGTCAACCTGCGTACAAGCAGGGCGTCCACCCTCCAGTGGTTCCAGTCGATTATTGTCTTGAACTGAGAATCCGCTGTTGCCTGAGGATCAACGCCCGTATCCTGACCGCCTGGCATGCCTGTGTTTGGAACACTGATGGGCACTGTCCAATTAGATGAATTTCCGCCCGTTACGGACCTTTTTTCTATAATCAGGACGCTCCCGCTGTCTTTGAGCCTTCCTTTTGCCGCCGCTGCAGCCGCCAGTCCGCCCCCGCCCCCGCCGATAACAAGTATATCGACCTTAAGATTTTCAACCGTTCTGACCACAGTCCCTTTATTTTCTGTAGAGGCGCTGAAACCATTGGTTTCAGTAAGTAATATACCTGCGGTTGAAAAAAGACCTGCACCTAATAATAATCCGACAATTATACGTTTCATCATTATGTGTCCTCCTTTTCCAGGCATTTTTCTTAATTCAGGTGATACAGCAGACTATAAATATCATGATTGAACAGATACCATAAAAGCAGATTTTCATCAATGGGAGATTTGTACCGATAATTTCCGATTTACTCATATGAATAATTTGTTTATACTGCCGAATGATTAAATATATTGTCACTGAAAGGAAGTTATATGATCAAGATCAATGAGAATTATTTGAAACTCAGGGCGTCCTATCTGTTCACCGATATTGCCAGACGCGTAAGCGCATACCAGGAGGCGCATCCCGATAATAAGATCATCAAGCTCGGAATAGGAGACGTAACAAGACCCCTGCCCCGGGCATGCATCAGTGCATTTCACAGTGCTGTTGACGAAATGGCCTCAGAAGCCACATTCAAGGGTTACGGCCCTGAACAGGGTTATGCATTTCTGAGAGAGAAGATTGTCGAATTTGATTTTTCCCCCCGCAATGCCGGTATAAATGCAAATGAGATTTTTATAAGCGACGGGTCCAAATGTGATACCGGAAATATAATTGAGATCTTGTCCGACGATTGCTCGGTTGCCGTACCGGATCCGGTTTATCCCGTATATGTTGACACGAACGTGATGGCGGGCAGGACCGGGGCATGGAAGGATGGACGTTACGAAGGGCTTTTATATCTTGAATCAACAAAAGAAAACGGCTTTGTTCCTGAACCTCCGGCAGAAAAGGCCGACCTTGTTTATCTTTGTTTCCCAAATAATCCTACAGGTGCGTCGGCTACAAGATCACAGCTGGAGGCATGGGTCGAATATGCCCATAAAAACCGGGCGCTGATTCTCTTTGATGCCGCATATGTTGCATTCATAAGGGACGATTCAATACCTCAGAGCATCTATGAGATCGACGGGGCGCGCGAGGTTGCCATTGAATTCAGGAGCTTCTCAAAGACGGCAGGTTTTACCGGCACACGCTGCGCGTTTACCGTAATACCCGAAGAATGCGCGGCCTACACATCTACCGGGGAAAGAATCCCTCTCCATCAGCTGTGGAACCGAAGACACTCAACAAAATTCAATGGGGTGTCATATCCTGTGCAGAGAGCAGCTGAGGCAATATACAGCCCTGAGGGCAGGAAACAGACAAGGGAATTATCAGATTACTATCTTGCCAACGCGGAGACCATCAGGGAGAAGATGATGCATATCGGTTACAAATGCTACGGAGGGGATAACTCCCCCTACATCTGGGTTGAATGCGGGATGGATTCGTGGGACTTTTTTGATATGTTGCTGAACAAGGCCGAAGTGGTAACCACCCCGGGCAGCGGATTCGGCAAGTGCGGGGCAGGTTATGTAAGAATAAGCGCATTTAACGATCTTGATAAGGTCAAAGAGGCCTTAGACCGCATAGAGGTAGCCGTAAAATAGAACAAACAGGACCCTCGCAGTTGCAATGAATAAAACATGATTTACTGTTGAACCGGCATGGTTCTATAATTTTCTGTCACGCTATCAAGCATACTGAGTTGGAATTATTTCCGACAAGATCGGAATAAAAGGAGGCCCCATGGCACAAAGAGTCTTAAGCCCGGAACTGAAGAAACAGTATGATCTGATGAGAGACATCCTTCAGAGATGCCTGTCCCTGACGGAGAAGTGCTCGGACGCTGATGCCTCAGGGGTCATCAGCGACCGTCTGGCACACATGCAGTCTGCCGCGTTGTTTGTCTTTGTGGGCGAGGTTAAGTCGGGGAAGAGCAGCTTTATTAATGCGCTCTTAGGCGAGGAGATATGCGAGGTTGCACCTGACCCGTGCACAGCCGGGATACAGGAGCTGGTTTACGGTGAAGAACGGACAAGGAGATCCCTGGGCGACAACTGGGAAAGGGTCACCCTGCCGGCGACAGTACTTCAGGACATATCTATTGTGGACACACCCGGTACAAACTCGATCATCCGAAATCACCAGACAATAACGGAAAATTATATCCCCCAGAGCGACCTTATCATATTCGTCTTTCCTGCAAAGAATCCCCACACAGGTTCGGCATGGGATCTTTTATCCCTTATCCGCAAGGAATGGCGACGCAAGACGGTCTTTGTGCTCCAGCAGGCGGACCTTGCCACACAGCAGGAGCTCTCCGTAAACCAGGAACGGGTCAGGCAGTATGCGAGGGAAAGGAACGTCCAGAACCCGGTTGTGTTTACTGTGTCCGCGAAGCGGGAAACTGAAGGCGCCACTGACAGCGGCTTTTCCGAATTCCGGGGGTACCTGCGCGACGCGGTTCAGAGCGGCGATGTGTGGCGCATGAAGGTGGAGGGCTCGCGGGACACGGTCAGA
>JAFGIC010000113.1 GCA_016929815.1 Deltaproteobacteria bacterium | reverse complement strand
CGCTGAACGCTGAAAGCTCCATCCATAAATGCCTTATTTATGGATGGACACTCATTAATTTGCGGCGCTCCCTATACTCATTGTAATCAGGCACAAGTCGCTCATAATCTTCATCCATTAAGGGGGATGAGATCATAAAATCCGCCGAGGTCCGATTGCAGGCGATCGGGATGTTCCAGACGACCGCCATGCGCAGAAGCGCCTTGACATCCGGATCATGGGGATGAGGCTCCAGAGGGTCCCAGAAAAATATGAGAAAATCAATCTCATTGTCTGCTATCCTTGCGCCGATCTGTTGATCCCCTCCCAACGGGCCGCTCTGGAATTTTATGATTTTAAAACCGAGTTCATTCTCCAGTATCGTGCCCGTTGTCCCGGTAGCATATATCCTGTGATGCGCCAAGAGGTCCCGGTTATATTTTGCCCATTCAACAAGATCCCGTTTCTGATTATCATGGGCAACAAGGGCTATCTTTTAGTCCTTTTCCATGACAACTTTTTTATAATTCATTCGGATATCACTCCTTTTAAAAAAAAGGCAGAGACCAAGGTCCCTGCCTGACATAGCTCCCCGTGAGGCCGTTATTCCCGTGTAAAATCTTTCTTTTGTTTACTCAAGGCACATACAGAACAAAGATCAATTACACCTTATATTCAAAGTTAAAAGAGATGCACAAGAAGATGCACGCGCATCCGAGAGCTGTGGATCCTTTATTTACCTTTTTTGCTTTTTCATAATATCAATCTGATAGATACTCGTGCTGCCGCTGACTTCATTGGCAACGGCGAGCAAGTCTTTGCCGTTAGGGCTTTTGGACGCCGGAATAAAGATAAGCCCTTCGGGTCCCAGATCGCCTGCTGTGCCGTCTTCCGGGACGCCGCTGAAATCTCTGTTATTTATATACTGAACAAACTCGGGTTTATAGGGACTGCTGATATCAAAAACCATTATGCCGCTGATACGTTCCAGCCCCAGAAAGAGATAGGTGCGGCTGCCTATTTGTCCGATAACCATGCCTTCCGGTTCCGGACCCTTGTCGTCACTGCGGCTGTCAAAGGAGCCGTTCTCACTGTTGTCCGAGTTAAATTCCTTTGAAAGCATGGCCGCCGTTAACTGTTCAAGCATATCCCCACTGTCGAATACCAGCTCCATTCCTTCGGTAGCAGGCCGGAAGATGCTGAAGGACCTCGCACCATAGGCATATAAATTTTCATACATGCCGTCCAGATTGCTGTCACCCATTTCTACGGTCACTTTCAGCCTTCCTAAAACGGTTTTTTTCTGAATGTCTTCCGCATTGGGGAAAACGACGGGATCAAGGTCCAGATCCGCAATTCTTTCCTCCTCGGAGTAAGCGTCATAATCACGGGCATCGCCCTCATTAGCCGTTACAATGTATAATTTCCCTTTGCTCATATAAGAGTCTATAGCGTCAGGAAGATACATGCCGAACAGGTTATTGTAATTATCGATATTGATCACATTGTCCTTATCCGAGGCGTCAATACCGTTGCCAGGCAGGCAAAGGTCTTTATAGTCAAGGGGTTGAATCGCGATTATCCTGCCGCTGAAGAGGTTGAGACAGGCAATAGCGTTGTTCTCCTGAAGGCTTACCCATGCAAACGCCGACCCTGGAGAAACAGTGATGTACTCCGGTTCAAGGTCCTGCGCGACGCTCGCGTTGGGCCCGAAAATCCTTACCCCTTCTGCTATAAGCTTGTCTTTTTCTTTATTAAAATGGCTGAAATCCGCGGTTTTCACCCTGGGCCGCATTACGCCTCTGGAGATGTCGATAATGGTCACTGATCCTTCCGGATCAATAGTGTAGTCATCATTTGGCTCGCCTTCATTAGCCACAAGCACCTTTCTGCCATCAGGTGTAAAAGTCAGCATGTCCGGCAGCGCCCCGGCAGATACCTGGTTCAGATATTTCGCGTTTTTTGTACTAAAGAAGACAACTTTTCCGGGATACTGCTTGTTTTCAGCCTCAACAGCGGCGGCAAGAATGCCGTCATTCACCGCCACACTGTTTACCCCGCCTCCATATGGCGCCATATCAATAGTGGATTCCAGAAAGAGATTTGACGGATCAACGGCGTTTAATATATCTATTGTATTAAGGTCGGCGTTTGAGACAAAAAGGCGTTTTGTTTTTGAATCGAAGGCCGCTATTTCCGCGGCGCCTTCATCAAAAATGCCCGTCTCGTACGTTCCTGAAAGACTAAGTTTAATGGATGGATTCAGTGTAAGGAGCGCCATGTTGTCGGAAGGCGGCAGATCGCTCCATAATGAATATAGGCTCTGGCCAAGGAACTGCACGGTGGGATCTGAACTGCCCAGAAACCCCATAATCATGGCCATGGTTTCAGGGTCTGCATTTTCATCCCCCGCGTAATGTGCTGCAAAGGCATCCGCCACAACCGGCGCCAGCGCCTCCGCTTGGGCTTGGGGAAGACCGTACTGAGTCATAAGGGTATATTGGGCAATGCCCAGCAGCCCTTCGTAAAGATAGTTCCGGGCGTAGGTTGTAAAGGGCACCCCATCGGTGTCATAATACATCATATCCTTAATAGTGCGGGTTTCAATCTGAGCGGCATTGCTGCCATGAAGCGTTACAATACGATAGGGGCAAGGTGCTGTAACAAGAGAACCGGTTTCAACGTCATATAGCCGGCTTTCACCTTCATTCCATTCCCTTACGGTGATATCATTAGCGTGGTAATGACCTGTAAAGGCAATTTGTAGGCCTGCATCGGCAAGTTCTTCAGAAACTGTTTCCCAGTCCTCAATAACATAATCCGGGAAAGCCGTTTTTTGACCCTGGTAATGCTCCATCAGGCCGTGATGCATAAAAGCGATCACCTGGTTCCCCTTTTTACCCGCTTTTTTAATCTGATCAGCCGCCCATTCAAGGGTCGAAGCGGAAAAAGAGCCGACGGTTTCCGGATATCCGTTGATTAGATTATTTTCATACAGGCAGGAATCCAGGCCCAGCAGGATTACGCCTGGCACGGGCTGTACCGCGTAGCTGAGGGAATCGAAATCCCTTGACAGGGAGTCATTATATCCATAGGGTCCGTAGATGGATGTAAACTGATCAGGTGAAACGTTATCCACCGGTGTCGCTGTTTCCCCGTCATAGGCAAACGCATGGGGATTGTTTATATCATGGTTTCCGGGAATAACGAATACCGGAATGCCGGCTTCCTCAATCTGTCCCAGATAAGAGGCAAATTCCTGATGACTGGATAACTCGCCATCCTTTGTCAGGTCGCCTGGTACAATTACAAAATCCATAGGTCTGACATTGTGTTCATCAATAATTTCATCCACTACAGTCTGTAAAATGGCTTCACTCTCCCTGATCATCTTGCGATCCTGCTGAAGATATGCCTCAAAAGCAGCACCGGTCGTTCCAAGATCATTGTCATAATAATGCGGATCAGCGAAAACCGCGAAACGAATCGCAGCAGTTGATATCGAAGGTATCAGCAAAAGCGCCAACAATATCGCATATAGTGTTATGGTGAATCTATCGTTTAAAAACTTCATGGAATTACCTCCTTTAAATTTGAGTTTTGGATCTTAAATTATTCAGGAAGCATCTTACAGTATTGATATGTGAAGCGTGTTAGAGGTGTGTTAAAATATTTTAAAAATATATTATATGTCATTTGGTCAGTTAAT
>JAFGIC010000112.1 GCA_016929815.1 Deltaproteobacteria bacterium | reverse complement strand
GCCCTGTGTCCGATCAGGCGGCCATAAGGGTGACAAGCGTGGGTGAGACCAGGAACTTCGAGAATCAGTTCCTGAATGCAGACAGGTACAGTGGGTGATCAATATAGGTTAAAAGACATGATTTACTATCGGGAGAGGAGAGAAGTTATGCATATGAATAAAAAAGATATGAATAGACGCGGGTTTTTAAAAGCAGGATCTGTGGCCCTGGCTGCCCCCTTGTTTTTAAAGGCATCAAGACTTTTTTCTCTGGCAACGGCAAAGGCTGCAACTACAGTACAGAAGGTGACAGATGTCTATAATAAGGCAATCGACAGGATGGTTGAAGAGACCAGAAAAAGGATGGCCAAGGCAGTAGGATGGGGCAGCGGAAAGCTTGTTACATCACAGGATCTTATAAACAACGCATCATCGTCTGTAACCTATAACCCATTCTGGATCAATGAGGGCTATGCGGCAGGAACGAGGTGGGCCGGGCTGATTGCATATCCCATGTATTCGGTCGGCGGCAACATGATTACCACGGTTGACTCCGAGACGCCGGACTGCGGTTTTGATCTTCAGCTTTGGCCCGGACAGGACTGGGAATTCTATCAGCCTATACGTGTCAACGATACGGTAAGGGCGTGGAACAGGGCGCCGCAGCTTATTGAGCAGAAGCTTGATCGCGGAGGCGTCAGGGGATTCGTTAATGTTGAAGGGGATTACGATATCATAAATCAGAGGAATGAAATCGTTACCTCAACAAAGAACTACACAGTACGGATATTCTATCCAAGCGGTGCTCCAGGATCAAAATTTACACTGGAAAGGTATGGTTTTACGGCAGCTGAAATTATCTATCTTGATAAACTGGCACGCAAGACCGCGGTGCGCGGGGCTGAAATCCGATACTGGGAGGATGTAAAGGTTGGAGATATGCTTAATCCGATTGTGATAGGCCCAACTAATTTTCAGGATATAGCGACTCAGGGAGGCGGAGGTGCTGCTCCCGCCGGCGCTGGGGCAGGCGCCGCTATGGCCGGCGCTGCCATGGGTGGCATGGGCGGAGGACGAGGCGGAGCCGCGCCGCAGGAGCAAAAGCCTGTAGCCCAGCTGCTGGAAAAAGAAGGGGTAATCGGAAGCAGGGAATATGTTCAGGATAAAACCTCGGGCTTTTATTACAAGGGCGGAGGGGACACCCTGAGACACTGGGATGACTATGGCGCGCGTATAGAAGGGGAGCCGGGGGCATTTCTATGGGGCCTGATGTCAATCAAGTCAATGCTCCGCTGCGTAACAAACTGGATCGGGAATGACGGCTTTGTAAGGAAGTACAACTGGAGACATATGACACGCACTTTGGTTGGTGATGCAGCATTCAGTCAGGGAAAGGTAGTAAACAAGAGAAATGAAAACGGCGAATATCTGGTTGATATCTATGTATGGCATTCGGACATGAGGGGATATATCAATGATGCGGCTGTGGCCACGGTAGCCTTGCCGACCAAAACCAAACCTTCTGCTGATTTCAAGAAGGTAGTCAATTATTGATAGCCATGCTGTCATCGGTCGGCTATCAGCATTCGGCCAATTAATTATTGTCATTCCGTTAATATTAGAAGGAGATAAAAATGGCGAAATTCAATATCGGAGACAAGGTCAGGATAAAGAATATTCCGGATTGGCCCACCCCTCCCGGATACAGGTTTGCCGGAGCGGAGGGAGTCGTAACGGCCTCGGATTTCGATGAACTAATGGGCGATTTTCTGCCTTATATGGTCAATATCAAATTAACAAAGGCAGATAATGCAAAGGAATATGTAGTAGATTCAGGGTTCTGGTTTCTCACGGATTATGTGGAAAAGATATAACACCTGAACTTGTTGGGTTCAATAAAGGGCAGAAAGTCACTGATATGAGTGAGATTATTTTCACCTGATGTGTAGATTTTCGCCTTTTATTTGTGAAATAGTATTTAATATATTGGAGGTTTTCTTTTCGGCTTCTTACGGTTGAAAAGGGGCCTCCATTTTATTTATTTGACTTGGTAATGCTGAATCTGATTATGTCATATAACTAAAATTTCCTGTTCGTATTTATCTGCAATACACCAATCAATCTTTTCAAGGAGGGAGAAAATGATCGTCAGAAAGATATCCATTAAGAATTTGCAGGCTATGGTCGCCGTTGTTTTGCTTTTAATGTCTTTTATCGCAGCTGACAGGATAGTGCTTGCCGCGGCTTCCGCAAGCAAGATCGTTGAGGCAGACTCAACCTGGGTTGTAAGTGAGAGTACCGACCTCAGCAGCCTTACTATAGGCAGGCGCGCTGTTTTGAAGGCCCCTGAAGGCTATGGCCTGACCATGACGGTTGATGGCATTGTAACACCGATCAAATTAGGCACATACAAGGGCAAAATAGCGCTCACCTTAACTGAGGTATTCACAACAGGGGGCCGGGGTGGCGGGCCTGCCGGAGGTTTTCCTGGCGGTGGTGACGCCGGGGGCGCTCGTGGCCCGGCAGGCGGTGAAGCCCCTGCGGCCGGTGGGAACTCCGGTGGCGCTCCTGCCGAAGAACTTGGCGGAGACGGCACGACCGTAAGGGTATCAAAACCTTTCAGAACGGCTGTTTTTATAGAGAACGGTAAATATATACCTGAAAAGTCCGTTGCGGCCGCTGTAGCCGGTGGAAAGGTGACGGACAGCGCGGCAAAGGATATCAAGATCACGGCTAATGAGGGCTACTTTAACGGTATAATTGTAACAGGCGATTCCAGGTCTTCCTATTCCATTGTAAATCCTGTTATCAATCTGACAGAAAACGGGGGCGATGATTTTTCCGGACTGGGCGCTGCAATCACAGTAAACGGCAAGGCGGAAGTTACTATAGACGGCGCCAGGATCCGCGGCAGCGGCTATAACCGTAGCGCCCTCATTGTAAGTGGTGAGGCTGTGGTTCATGTCAATAATTCAGATATAGAGGTGGACAGCGGAGTATTGAATGAAGACCCTGTATCGACTCTTGGGATAAATAATAAAGGCATGCTGGTAGGGCCCTGGCTCATGGGCATGTACGGACGCAATCGCGCCGCCAATGTGATGCAAAGCGCCACCGTGTACTACAACAACTGCCATATAAAGTCCCGTGAATGGGGATGTCTTTCAACCGACGGTCCTACAAGGATCAGGCTATTCGCGACAAATTGCCTCATCGAGAATGTTGAAAGCGGTTACGGCTCATATTCCATCGGCGACAGTATCAATACATTCAGCGGCTGCACATTCAATGTAGTGGATTATGGCCTTATTCTATGCAGCCAGGGTTCCGGCATATTGACCGACGGGTGCGTAATTAATTCAAAAAAGATCGGCGTCATGATGCACGACGGGACAGGCGGAAGCAAACTGACCATCGACAAGGGCACTGTGATCAATGCAAAGTCAACGGTAATCCAGGTCAAAGGCAGCCGGGGTGCCGATATAGTCGTTGACAACGCGCAGCTGAATACGGAAAAGGGCATTATTATCCAGACCATGAAGAACGATGATCCAAATATGCAGGATAAGAACATTGTGGACAGCAACGGGGGTAATACAAGGGATGTCAACGCAACCTTCAGCAACTTGACCCTTGATGGAGATATCATCAACGGTTTTACCGCTTCCGGTTCAGTGAATGTGACCTTTAAGAACGCCGCCATTACGGGGTCTATCACGACAGCCACAACAGAACACCTTCTCATGAATGGTGAAGAGATTACAATGGAGACCCCCGAGTTTTATTATTTTATCGGTGAGGTAAAAAATACTTTTAGTCCTAAACCTGAAGACCCGCACGGCGTATCCGTATCGCTTGATTCAGGCTCAAAATGGGTTGTTGACAGGACCTCTTACATCACCTGCCTCACTATCGAAAATGGCGCCACTGTTACCGCACGTAAAGGTTGCAGGGTGAACATGACGGTTGACGGCGCGGCAAAAGAAATTAAGCCGGGCGCCTACAAGGGCCAGATTGTACTTACGGTTGCCGGGAATTAATCAGAAAAGGAGGACAGTCATGTATAAGAAAAAAATATCAAACATATTACTTAATCTGGGGATATTACTCTTATTATTTCTTCTTGTCCATGTAACGGCTTGCACGGATGAGGCTCAATCGCAGCAGCAGCCACAGTCTCAAACAAAGACCGGAACGATACTGAAGGCTGAGGATTTTATAACTATGTATCCGGGTATCCCCCTTGAAAAGGAAAAGGATCTTGTTGATGCGTGGATAGCTGAAAATAACGCCATCAATGAGCGCGGCACGATCGACATACAGGCCCTTATCAGCGGAAAACTTCCCAAGGATACGCCGGGCGTCAGCACTGTCATCAATGCGACGGAAGAGATGATACGGTACGAAAACGGGAAGTACGACCCTGAAAACCCCCTGATCAATGATGCCGACTACGCAAGAAAGGCGGGCTTTGAGAATATCTTTGCCCTCCCTCCCTTTGCTGCCCACGATGACAGCTATATGGTCCCCTATCCGAAGGGTGCGAGAGACACATTTCTTGTCGAGGACCTTAATCACAGTGTCACATACTATAAGCCGATCTATCCAGGAGACACACTTTACCTGATTGTCGATTCCCGGCGCTTCCTTGATATCACCCCGGAGGAAGGTTATATGTGCCGTTCAGTTGCCCTTGAGTTCAAGGGGAGCATCTACAATCAAAAGGGTGAAAAGGTAAACGATGTAATCTACCGTGTTGTGGAGAATCTGTTTAATTTTAAGGACAGCAGCAATCCCGGCAACTATCCTCAAAGGATTGTCCCGGAGTGGTTGAGCCGTCCCGCCCATTATTACACAGATAAGGACTGGGAAACAATCAAGGGTATCTGGGCAAAGGAGAAGCGACAGGGTTCAGCGCCCCTATACTGGGAAGACGTTAATATCGGCGACAGACCGGCCTGGACCCTGGACGGACCGATTGACATGTCCTATGGAGGAAGAGGAGGCGGCGGTTTCGGCACCATACAGACAG
>JAFGIC010000111.1 GCA_016929815.1 Deltaproteobacteria bacterium | reverse complement strand
GGCGGATGTGTCGCCGGTGGAGGCGCAGATCGCAAGAACGCGGTCCAGTTTCTGTACCCCTGCGAAATGGTTGATAAAACTCAGGGCGCAGGCCATACCCCTGTCCTTGAAGGATGCGCTGGGATTCAAACCGTCATTCTTGAAATAAAATTCAATCCCTGCCTGTTCCATCATCCTGTCATTGGCCATGACCAGAGGGGTGTGACCCTCGCCGAGATAGACAATGCTTTCCAGCGGAATAACAGGAGCAATAAATTCATAATAACGGAATATGCCCTTAATGGGCTGGTTGTTTAACATCCTGCGATAGTCGAATATGTCCCTCCACAGATCCCCTTTAATGTCCTTGTACCTCTCAAAGTTCCTGTCTTCGAGCATAAGAACGCTGCCGCAGGCCGGGCATGTGTATAAAAGTTTTTCGATGCCGTATTCCCTGTTGCACCCGAGACACCTGTAGGATATGCTCCCCCCGGTTGAGGGAACAAGATAAGGACGGATATATTCCGGAAATTGATCCAGCTTCATAGAAAAATCCTCTGCTAATTATTATACTTAACGCTATAATATTATATTGTAAATAGCAACCTAAACCATCAGTATAATAAAGGAAATTATCTCTTGAGATGAAGGCTTTAAAATGTTAAACACAAAAGGTGGTATGAGAGGACTTTATTTAATAATATATAATTTATTTTAGAGAAATCAGCAAATGTCGGTAATCGAAGAGGTTAAGGAAGTTTTAAAGATTGAGGCCCAGGGCATTCTGGATCTGACAGATCGTGTAGGCCCTGAATTTGAAGAGGCAGTCAGAATGATACTGAAGGCCAGGGGAAGGGTGATTTTAACGGGCATGGGCAAATCAGGACTCGTGGGGAGGAAGATATCCGCGACCTTGAACAGCACAGGGACCCCGTCACTTTTTATGCATCCGGCAGAGGCGATACACGGCGACCTGGGCATGGTAACTAGGGACGATGTAGTGCTGGCCATTTCGAACAGCGGCACTACCCAGGAGATCAACAAGCTGCTGCCTATTATTAAACAGATGGGCTCAAAGATAATATCCTTCACAGGCGGTCTTAATTCGCCTATGGCAAAGGTCAGCGATGTGACCATCGACGTCGGGGTCGAAAGGGAGGCTTGCCCCATGGGGCTTGTGCCGACCACGAGCACCACAGCTACCCTCGCCATGGGTGACGCCCTTGCTGTTGTGCTTATAAAGCTCAGGCAATTCAGCCGGAAGGACTTTAAGAGGTTCCATCCAGGGGGGAGTCTGGGCGAGCGCCTGAGCACGAGGGTAAAAGAGATCATGTTTACAGGCGATAACATGCCTGTTGTTAAGACGGGGTCTCTTATAAAAGAGGCGATAATGGAGATGGATACAAAGGGCATGGGTGCGACCACTGTTGTTGACGAAGAATACAGGCTAACGGGCATTCTGACGGACGGTGATCTCAGGAGGGCGCTGATAAAATACGGTAATATCAATTCTCTTAAGGTGGAGGATGTGATGACTGTTTCTCCGAAAAGCATCGATGAAGAAAGTCCTTCTGCCGAGGCCCTGGGTCTTATGGAGATGTGCGGCATAACACACCTCGTCGTTCTGGACAGGGATTCCAGGCTGAGGGGCATTTTGCATCTTCATGACTTGCTTGGCAGAGAGGACTTTAAATTGAACGGCGGACATGCGGTTGCCTGACGGATTGAAAGTTGATATGATCCCTCCCGGGGGCATGGGTCGGATGGCATAGACCCGGGGTTAAATTATTTTTAAAAGGATGGATTTTTAAATTGAATATTTTTGAGATAGACAAAGAAAAATGCAATATGGACGCGATATGCGTTGATTCATGTCCTTCGGGACTGATAGAGATTAATGACGGAGGATACCCAACGCCGGTTACGGAGGCCGAGGAAGTATGTATCAGGTGCGGGCATTGCGTGGCTGTGTGCCCCACGGAAAGCCTGAAACACAGGGTTGTAAAACTGGAAAGGTGCCTGCCTTTGGATGATAAACTCAAGATCACCCGGGAGCAGTGCGAACAATTTTTAAAGGGCCGCCGTTCCATAAGGGCATTCAGGAAAGACTCGATTCCCCGGGAGTCTCTTGAAAAACTTATCGATATAGCGAGGTTTGCCCCAACCGGCCATAATTCCCAGAACGTTGAATGGCTGGTGCTTGGCAAACGGGAAGAGATACACAACCTATCGGGCCTGACAGTGGACTGGATGCGTTCGGTCATAAGGGATAATCCACAACTGGCAGCGGAACTTTTTCTGGAAAGGACCGTTGAGAGATGGGAGCAGGGGGTGGACGTTATTCTGCGGGACGCGCCAGCGTTGATCATAACACATACCGCCAAGGATGACAGGATAGGCACCATTAACTGCGTGATTGCCCTTTCTTACCTGGAACTCGCAGCCTCCTCAATGGGAATGGGCTGCTGCTGGGCAGGATACTTCAGAAGCGCATCTGTCAAGCACATCCCTTTGTCGGAGGCCTTGCGGCTTCCTGAGGGGCATCAGTGTTTCGGCGCCATGATGGTCGGATACCCCAAATTCAGCTATTACAGGATACCAACACGTAAACCGCCCAAAGTCACATGGAGGATTTGATTAATCGGTGTTATGGAGTTTTACAGAACTCTCAGATTAACAGGTCTGCTCCTGGCGTTGGTTTATCCCTTAAGCGTTTTGACGGTGCAGGGAGGGACCGAAAAGCCCGAGCGGATACCTGTCTATAATCTTATGCAGGATCCCCTTGTCAGCGGCGTAGAGATATCACCCGATGGAAAAACCATTGCAGCTCTTTTTAACAAAAACGATCGCATCATGGTTCTGGTAAAGGATCTGGAACTCGCAGATTCAGAACCGGTAATCATTAATGTGCTCAATCACAATGTAAAGTGGATTAAATGGGCAAATGACCGGCGCATTATCGCGGGAGCGATCGTCGAAGAGGGCATCTGGCAGGACTACTATGCGCTGGTTGTTATGGATAAAGATGGGAAAAACATGAGGCATCTCATCAGCGATTACAGTATAGGCAATCTGATCGACCTGCTGCCCGATGACCCCGATTATGTGCTGGTTGAAGAACTCAATATCGATAACCAGGTTTTCCCGGAGGTGTACAAGGTCTGCGTAGGCAATGAAAACAGGAAATGGCGTATCCTTGAAAGCAGGTTTAACATAGACCACTGGATAACCGATGGAAACGACGATGTCAGAATGGGGGTAGGATATCTGTCGGACAGAATGGTCATTGACGCTAAGATGCCCGACGGCAGCTGGAAAACCATTGATGAAAACAGATATCTAAAGGATCCCCAGTATTACCCCCTGGCTGTGGGAAAGAATGGCGTCGCCTATGTTTTGTCATATCATGAAACCGACAAGGCAGCCCTGTATGAGTATTACATTGAGACACAAAAATTCGGCAGACAGCTCTTTAAACATGATGCGGTGGATATCGAAGACATATATTATTCAAGACAGGCTGATGCAGTTGAGTACGCCGTCTTTACTATTGATACGCCGGAGCTGCATTTTTTTGACGAGCAACTGGGCAGGGATTATCAGTCTGTAAGCAGGGCGCTGACCGACACTACCAATCTGATTGTCAGCAGAAGCGCAGATGAAAAACGCATGATCATACTTGCGGGAAGCAGCGGCGATCCCGGAAGATATTATCTCTTTGACAGGGAAAACAAAACGCTGAAATACCTGGGCAGCTGTTATCCGGACCTTGAAAAGATGCCTCTTTCGAAGACTGAAGGCATGAAATACAAGGCAAGGGACGGCATGACGATATACGGCTATGTTTCCTTTCCCTCAGCTCACAGCGGAAGTCCTTTGCCTATGGTTGTGCTGGTTCACGGAGGACCTTATGCGCGGGACAAGAATGAATTTAATCCATGGGTGCAGTTTCTTACCAACCGCGGCTATATCGTTTTTCAACCCAATTTCAGGGGCTCCACCGGATACGGGGACTCCTACTGGAAAAGCGGTTACAGACAGTGGGGCCTTGCCATGCAGAATGACATTCTGGACGGTGTAAAGATACTCATAGACAACAAGACAGCCGATGAGAAAAGGATCTGTGTCATGGGGGCAAGTTACGGGGGATATGCCGCGCTCATGGGCGCGGCAAAAAATTCCGATATATTCCGCTGTGCCATATCAATAGCGGGCATAAGCGACCTTAACAAGCTTATGATACAGAAAGGCAATTATCTGAACCGTGCATTAATAGGCGATGACCCCGTCGAGCGAAGAGCAGGCTCGCCGATAAACTATGCTCCGGACATTGAATGTCCTGTGCTGCTGGCCCATGGAACCGACGATAATACAGTCTATTACAGCCAGTCTGATGATATGCATGATGCCCTTAAAAGGGCGGATAAGGATGTCACCTTTCTGAAACTGAAAGACGAGACCCATCATCTGGAGGATATAAAAAACCGCGTGTCGCTTTTTGAGACAATTGAGAAATTTCTCAATAAGCATATGGGTGCTTCTTCAGGAGAGAAATAGGGCGAGCGACAAAAATAAACAGCCGTGTTTCACGACAGGCCCTGTTTTTACAAGGACATGTCTATTAGAAGGAATTCATGTAACGGGTCAGTCCTTCACGGAGCCATAGGGGCACATCCATCTTTTCGAATGTATCCACACTGGTGCATACCGTGACATTGCTCCCCTCCACAACAATGACATCCTCATTGCCGTGAAGGCGCCCGCAGTATCCCCATGTGATCGAAGTCCGGCCTATATTGATGATCCTTACCTCCATGTCTATCCGGTCGCCGTATTTCATGCGACGCTTAAAATCGCATTCTACCCTGACGGTCGGGCATGCCAGGTTCCTCTCGTGCAGTACGGCCGAGTAATCAATCCCCATAACTGAGGAAAAGAATTCCTCCATTGCCAGGTGAAAGTAGTGTATGAAACGCGGATAATAGACAATGCCCGCATTGTCTATGTCGGAAAAGCATACCTTGATAGGGGCGCGGAAGGCCATAAGATATTACTCCTTAACAGCTGTTTATAACGAAAAATTTTTACTTTCTTAATATAGTAAAAATAAATTAGAGAATCAACTCGTAAATTATTGAGGTCTATATTTTCTTTTCAGTTTTACAAAAAGAGAAAAATATGAGAAAAATTAGAAATTTCCTGACTCAGATTGATTAATAACCTTTTGATACTTGAGATTTATTCAAATCCAAACCAAGGAGCTATAGGACAGCAGTAGTAAATTGGGCGCAGTTGCCCATCGTATTCGTACGACGCTGGAGAGAGGTTTTTTGAGTTTAAATTTCACGGAAGCATTTACTATTCTGCGGATGATATCCGCTTGTGCTGCCCTGATCTGCAAATGAAAAAAGATGACATTGAAATCGAGTCAATCGGTCTTTCCTCCGGACGCTTCCTACCGTGGTTGATCATGCTGTTTATGGGAAGCGGGTGCGCTGCACTTATTTATGAAGTGGTGTGGCTTCAACTTCTTCAGCTGGTGATAGGTTCATCAGGCGTCTCTTTAGGTATTTTGCTGAGTGTCTTCATGGGCGGCATGTGTCTGGGCAGTCTTTTGCTGCCGCGCCTTATAACGGTGAACCGCCATCCATTAAGAGTCTATGCCTTCCTAGAACTTGGTATCGGAATTTTCGGTTTTGCGATGTTGTCCGGGGTATCTCTGCTGGCTGACATGTATGAGGGTCTTGTAGGGCATGGAGTTTTTCATCGAGCCATTGTGGCGGCGGTCTGCCTGCTCCCGCCTACGGTCCTGATGGGAGCTACACTGCCAGCAATTGCGCGGTGGGTAAAATCGACGCCGGAAGGCGTTTCATGGATGGGATTTTTTTATGCCGGAAATATAGGGGGCGGCGTTTTGGGGTGTCTGCTGGCGGGATTTTATCTTCTTCGTGTCCATGACATGGCTGTTGCAACCTACTTTGCGGTTTTGCTGAATGCAGCGGTTGCGCTGTTTGCCCTGATACTGGCCTGGAGGGCTCCATGGGACGCATCTCAAAGGGATATAAAGAGCATGCCTGTCGAAAAGAATAACAGGAAGCTCGGCATATATTTTGCCATAGGACTGTCAGGTCTGTGTGCGCTGGGGGCTGAAGTTGTTTGGACCAGGCTTTTATCCCTAATGCTTGGGGCGACGGTTTACACATTTTCAATAATCCTGGCAGTGTTTTTACTTGGGCTCGGGATCGGCAGCAGCCTAGGCGCATTCCTGGCCGGTACAAGGATTAAGGCTCGGGGCGCTCTTGCTCTGTGCCAGTTCCTGATTGCCGTAGCTGTGGCCTATGGAGCGTTTATGATAACAGAGTCTATTCCCTACTGGCCTATCAATCCCGTTAAGATAACTAAAGAGTGGGGGCCCTGGTATACTTTTTTACTGGACATTTTGAGGGCTGGGTGCGCTTTATTTCCGGCAGCCATCCTGTGGGGAGCAAGCTTTCCACTGTCACTTGCTGCCGCTGCAGAGGGGGATCAGGATTCAGGACGTTTGGTAGGAGGAATTTACGCGGCCAACACAATCGGGGCAATAATAGGGTCAATGGCCTTCAGCATGCTGGTTATTCCTCATATCGGCACTCAATGGGGGCATAGGGTTATAATTATGGCAGCCGCAGTCTCCTCGATAGTGGCTTTCTGGCCATTTTTTGTATCTCAATACAGAACTAAGAAAAGGAATATAAAAGGGGATTGGCCCTTAATTTTATCTAAGGGGAGGCTGGCAGGTGCGCTTCTATCGCTTATAACAGTCGCATTGCTGGTAATTTTCGTTAATCCCTTGCCCTGGGCAGTAGTTGCCTTCGGACGTCACACCTTCAGCTGGTTGCCCCGTTGCGCCCCGGGCATTGTGCAGGAACGGTATGTGCCCTTGGACAACGCAAATGATTCTGAGATTCGATATTGTACCTATGTCGGCGAGGGTATGAATGTCTCGGTCGCGGTTACGAAATCAACTTTGGGCTGGCGCTATTTTCATGGCGCCGGCAAGGTGCAGGCCTCCAGCTTTCCTATGGACATGCGATTGCAGCGGATGCTTGGACACCTGTCAGTGCTGGCCAGATCAGACCCTGATGATGTTAAGGATGTGCTGGTAGTAGCCTGTGGTGCGGGTGTTACTGCCGGCTCTTTTGTGCCCTATCCGAACATCGAACGGATAACAATCTGCGATATCGAGCCTCTGGTTCCCAAGGTTGTGACTCCGATGTTCGGCAAAGAAAACTATCACATCGTTGATGGAATTGATAAACAGAATCCGCACATAGTTGAAGGTAAGGAGGTCAGTGTTGTATATGATGACGGCAGACACTACATAGGCACACTCCCTGAAGACAAGAAATTTGATATCATTACATCCGATCCTATTGATCCATGGGTAAAGGGCTGTGCAGCGCTGAATACTGTGGAGTACTATAAGATGTGCAGGGATCACCTTAAACCGGGAGGTGTGATGAGTCTGTGGATACCGTTTTACGAAAGCAATAATGATACGATTAAGAGCATAGTGGCTACCTTTTTTAGGGTTTTTCCGAACGGAATAATATTCAGCAACGACGCAAATAATGCAGGCTTTGATGCCGTTCTGTTCGGACAGGCGGAACAGACAAGGATCGACCTGGAGAAGCTGAAGGATAGGCTGAGGAGGCCGGAGTATGCACAAGTTAGAGAATCGCTCATAGAAGTGGGCTTTGGCGCCGATACCAGGGGTATTAAATGGAGACCGAATATGTGGGGTGATCCGGCAATTGCACTTATGGCAACCTATGCCGGTCGCGCGGCTGATTTGGAGGGGTGGATGAAAAATGCACAGATCAATACCGACCGTAATCTGCGATTGCAGTATCTTGCGGGCATGTCCCTCAACTCTTTTATGCAAACAGAGATACTAAGAGGGATTCTGAAATATTATAAGTTCCCCGAGGATATATTCATTGGCCCGTCACATCGAATTCAGGAAATGCGATCTGCTCTTCAGGCAGCAAATAGGGCACCCTAGGATTTTAGTTACATTTAAAATCAAAAAATTGCTTAAGTTTGAATTAGATAGGTTGTATCGGTATAATTAATATATGGTACCCAAAACAACAGTATATTTCAGATAAATAAATTGACAATTAATTGAAATTTAGTTATTAAAATAATCCTAAGCTACTTTTAACAAAAGACATAGCATCATAAAAAATAACTAAAAAATTTTTAGGCAAGTTAACTTTACTTGTAACCTTTAAAAAAATTATATGTTTTAGATTCGTAAGCATCTTTTTAATAAACTCTATTTAAAGAGAAAGGAAAAACGCGATGAACCTTTATAAAAAATTTTCCGGGTACTGGGTATTTTTGTTATTGGCATTTGTTGTGTTTTTAAGCGGCTGCAAAGCCGTTGAAGTCTCAAGCAAGTGGCGCGATAAAGATATTACAATTGATGCCATTGATAATGAATGGGAGGATAAGCAGTATAATGATGAAAAGACACAGACAAGCATCGGCATATCTAATGATGATTCCTATGTGTATATGTGTATTACAACTAAGGATACCGAAATACAAACTGCTGTTGTTCAGCAGGGTTTTATTGTGTGGTTAAATGGAGATGGTACAAAGGCCAAGCAGTTGGGCATACGTTTTCCTGTTGTAGAGGAAAGAGGTGCTAGGGGCGGGCAAGAAGGCACACCTCCCGGCGGTCAGGGCGCACCTCCAGGCCAGGGGGGACCAGGCGGCGGCAGCCAGGTGTCGTTGACCGAATTGAAGATATTGACCTCCAAAAAGGATGAGGGGACCACATTCTCACGTGATGATGCGGGGAAAATGGGCATATCCGCAATCATGAGAAACCTGAATAATGAACTTATTTACGAACTTAAGGTCCCTCTGAAAAAGACTGATAAGGAACCATACGCGGTTTCGCCTTCAGAACTCAATAAGATCGGTGTAGGTTTCATGCTTTATGGATCCAGTTCCCGTTCTGCCAGCGGGATAAGCGGTTTCGGCGGCAGCATGTCTGACATGAGCAGCGGTGGCGGCAT
>JAFGIC010000110.1 GCA_016929815.1 Deltaproteobacteria bacterium | reverse complement strand
CCAACAGGCAAAGCCGGTCGGCCGACCTCGAAACCAAGGTCTTTGATCGAATTATTTGTGAACAGAACAGGATGTTAAAAAAGACGCTCAAGCCGAATCCATGGCTTGAGAACTGGAGGTCGATAATGAAAAGCAGGATATTAAGGATAAGCGCAGCAACGGCAATGGTCTTTGCCGTGATATTCGGAATAACCATTTTTTATGAATCAGAGCCTGTCGCAACGGCGCAGGGTGTTTTAACGGACGCCTTAAAAGCGGCATCAGGACTCAATTCAATACATATGAAAGGCCAAATGCGAACTTACCAGGCCGGTAATTTTGATTCAATCAATCTTAATCGTGATTTTTTACCAATTGAGATGTGGAAGAGATTTGACCGGAAAGGCGCTCTGCAATGGCGAGTTGAAAAGTCCGGAGGAACCTTTGTAGTTATGGATGGAAGGACTACCGTTATATTTATGGTCCCAAATGCAGCAATTAAGGTGGACAGGCCTTCTCCCCTCGGGTTTGGTTCTGAATATGGTCATGATACATGGATGGGGCGCTTGCTGGATGTGCAGGGATTATTGGACTCTGAGCTATATCAGGCAAAAGAAAATCCGAACCGACAGATACAACTTTTCCACGAAGAAAATAACGGCAGGGATAAAATTATTCTTGAAGTGGGGGTACAAACAGACCTTTCAGAGAATGATTTTTTAAGAAATAGTATAATCTCCGGCTCTGATTCAGTCATAGAATATCAATTCGATGCTAATACAATGCTCCTTGAAGGATTTAAGGTCTATGTAATTGATGATGGCAAGGAGGTCCTTGTCTTTGAAATTACCGAAATAGGATATAATGCTCAAATTGATGACAGTGTTTTTATCGCCGATTTGCCGGATGATGTAACTTGGTTTGTAGAACCGCAACCATCATCGGACGACGAAAAATACAGTCTAATGACACCAAGAGATGTAGCATATGCCTTCTTCGATGCGTGTTCAAAAGGGGATTGGGATATCTGCTTGAAATTCCTTCCGGTATCTGAGATTAGTCAAAAGATCAAGGACCATGTTATAGGTCTTGATATAGTCTCCATCGGCGAACCCGCAAAATCCGAAAAATATCAAGTATGGTTTGTTCCTTATGAGATCAGGTATAACGACGGTGAGCTTAAAAAACATCGCCTGGAACTGATCTATTATAATAACGTTAAGAGATATCTTATTGGGGCAGGTTTCTAAGATTTACTTAAAGGCCGGGTAATGCCCGGCCTTTCTTTCTATCATCCCATGGCACAATCGAGCTACATTGATCATCTAAGATTACAAAGGATGGACAACGCAGCAGTATTTAAAACGCTGCCTATAAATCTTCGGATACGATGTATTAAATCATCCCTGCCAAAACCGGAATTTACGTTAAAGGTTTTACTGAGTGCTGGTCGCTGAACATCGAAACCTCTAGCTCCCCAGCACCTCACGAATGGCCGCTGCTATGTCCCTTATTACGAACGGTTTCATGATGAAGGCCCTGATGCCCAACTGCGCTGCCTTCTGCTTATTGATATGGTGGCTGAACCCTGTGCATAATATGACAGGGATATCCGGTCGAACCTTCATGATCTCGGCTGCCAGGGCCTCGCCTGTCATTATCGGCATTGTCATGTCGGTTATGACAAGATCAAATCTTTCCGGCTGTGACCTGAATAATTCCAGGGCCTCGACGCTGGATATCCTCGGAGTTACTTGATAACCCAAACGTTCAAATATCTGCACACCGACTTCAGAGAGTACAGGCTCATCATCAACAAAAAGGATATGCTCCTTTCCGGCTGGAAGCGGCTCATCCGATTCTTCATCCGATATGGCATCAGCGGCGACAACAGGCAGATATACCTCGAAGGTAGAGCCTTTGCCTGGCTCGCTCTGGACATTGATTATGCCGTTATAACTTTTAACAATGCCGTGCACGACTGAAAGTCCCAGCCCGGTTCCTTCGCCGGGCGCCTTTGTAGTAAAATAGGGATCGAAGATCCTGTCAAGGATTTCAGCGGACATGCCGTGTCCCGTATCCTTTACAATCAGCTTTACATATGTGCCGGGATTCATTCCCTGATATTTTTCAGTGGATTCAGAATCAAGCTCGACGTCTGTAAGACTGACCTCAAGTATCCCTCCTTTGTCCATCATGGCATGGCCGGCGTTGGTGCAGAAATTCATGATTACCTGATGGATATGGACCGGATCTGCCATTATGATTGAATCGCTTATTATGTTCTGCCTCATCTCTATAGTTGACGGAAGGCTTGCCCTTATAAGTTTAAGGACCTCCTTTGCAACAACCTTTATCTGTATCGGTTTCAGCTCGTGCTCAGTGTAACGGCTGAAGGTCAGTATCTGTTTAACAAGCTCCTTTGCCCGGTCCCCTGCCTTAAGGACCCCGCGAAGGTTCCTTTCCATGATTGTTCCCTTGACAGCATCCTTTAGCGCCAGCTCTGTAAATCCGATAAGAGCGGTAAGGATATTGTTGAAGTCATGAGCAATGCCTCCCGCAAGGGTCCCAATCGCCTCCATCTTCTGGGACTGCTGGAGGTGATGCTCAAGCTTCTTTCTCTCCTGTTCCACATGTTTCCTTTCCGTGATGTCCCTGGCTATACCCAGGAGTTGAATTTTGTCCTTCATCTTTATCGGATAGGTGTTTATTTCTACAAAGACCTTGCCGCCGTCCTTGCGGCTTAAAGAAACTTCTCCAGGGCCAAAATGCAAACCCTGACGATATCTATCGAACGTTAACTTTGCCTTTTGCATCTGCTCGGAGGATATAAGGCTTGTTTCAAGTAATCTCTTACCGACCATTTCTTCTTTGCCGTACCCTGTTATCTGCTCGCAGGCCTTGTTCCAATTCAAAAAACGCCCCTCCTGATCGGTAAGATAATATCCATCCGGGGCGTAATCGAAAATCAACTTAAGATATTCCTCATTCTCACGAAGATTTTCTTCAGCTTGTTTTTTCTCAGTGATGTCCGTAAAGACGCCGTAGGCATATCGTATTCCATCTTTTTCAAAGGCCTTGACGCCCTTGTCATGAAGCCATATCCATTTTCCGTCCATCCTCTGAATCCTGTATTCCAGGTCGAACTCCCGATCCAGAGCGAACATTTTTTGAAAGGATGATTTTATACGACCTCTATCATCTGGGTGTATCCTTCCGAACCATACTTCGTCCCCATGATTATATATCTCTTCCGGAGATAATCCATATATGGACTCCACATTCGGGCTAATATATGCTGTCCTGCCGTGTTCGCTTGTTATCCAGGTTACAGAGGGGATGTTTTCAACTAAAAGCCTGAATTTTTCTTCGCTCATCTTCAGGTTTTCATCCACCTGTCTTCGTTGTTCAATCTCCTCTTCGAGTGTGATATTTAAGGATCTGAGTTTCTCACTTTCCTCAGAGAGTCTCTCCCGGATCTCTCGTTCATGCTTAAGGGAACGATCTAACATGTTCAGCATAAAGCCAATAGGCAGGCTGGAACCCAATGTCACCAGGGTGACGTTGACCACGAACATTACCCACTCGCCGTATGTCGCCGGGTTCTCGGCTGTCCATGTCATGTTTTCAGGTCTGATCAGCCAGTACAGGGTTATTAAAATTATTGTATTAATAATAGTAGATATTATTGCCCCGCGTATCCCGAACATCAGAGCGGCCATTACGGCGCATAGGACCAGGTAGGCCGGGCGTGCGTGGGTAGGACCAAGGTTGATAAACAGGAACACTGTCAGACCATAGATTGCGGCAAAAAGGATGTAGGCAGTTCCTTTATATGTATTTGAATCTGAAAAGAGTCGGCTTATAAGAAGAAACCATGCAATCAGGTCAATAATAATATTCAGGTAATTGCCGTCGGCTATGAACACAGGAAGGGATATTGCCAAGCCCACTGGCAGGAAAATTACGCCAATAACAACTGCAATTTTACAATACCAGAGACGCCAGCTCGCAAGGTCAACAGGATCATCAACGCTCATACGGGGCCATGAAGATATTAACCAGGATAAAATATTCATCTTTATCTCCCGGGTGTCTTACCCACTGTATCTTTTGTTAGATTATGCAAAATCATAACAGGACCTTACCGATTGTCTTCCTGATTTTAATGTTTGCAACAATGTGTTATAGTGCACATTGCATGCCAATACCCGGATAAAATGGTGCGTTCTTTTGAATAATTTAATTTTTTTAAAATTCTTTTCCCCTGCCGAACCTGAAAAACACCTTTTGTAAAGGCTTAAAAGATATTTCATAAAAAGCTTATGTAGGTTATATTAACGGCAAATCCAATTTTTGGGTGATCAATATGCATAAAAGATATTCTGATCTCCTTTCGCCCCTTAAGGTCGGCAACACCGTCTTCCGAAACAGGCTGTTCTCCGCGCCCACGGGGCTGCATGCATTGCAGGGCAACGAGCCTTACCCGACCGAGGCCATCATGGAGACCTTTGCAGCCAGGGCCAGGGGAGGCGCCGCCATGGTGACCCTTCATGGTATAAGTCCGTTCCCTGGTGTCTCTGACGGGGAACACCTCTCCTATGACATATACACCGCCCATTCAAGGCACTATCTTGCCCAGCTTGGTGAGATGATACATTTCTACGGCGCAAAGGCCTCAATGGAGATACTCGGCGATTCAAAAAACCCTGATTACAGTTTGATGCCCGGAAAGGCTGCCCCCCTTGTAGATCCCTTACTGGAAATGCCGGAGGACATCATGGATGAGATTGCCGAAAATTACGCGTATCAGGCCGAAGTCATGAAGTACCTCGGTTATGACATGGTCCTGGTGCATATGGCCTACCGCATGTCAATCGGGGCGAGGTTCCTTTCACCCGCGACCAATAAGAGGACCGACAAATACGGCGGAAGCGTTGAAAACCGGGCGCGTTTTCCCATCATGGTATTTGACCGCATCAAAGAGAGGTGCGGAAAAGACTTCCTGATCGAACTGCGCATGAGCGGGGCGGAGCCGGGTCCGGACGGCATAACCATTGAGGATTCCATAAAGCTTGCAGGGCTTCTGGAAGGCCGCGTTGACCTGCTTCAAGTCCACGCTGGAGACTTTGCTGACACCCATCCCATGGGCTTTAGGCCTCGTCTCCCCAACCTGGGGCTTGCCGAGGCCATAAAAAAAGGTGGCGCGACCATCCCGGTCGTCACCATTGGCGGCAACCAGGATCTTGACGAATCGGAGGATATAATAGCTTCGGGAAAGGCGGATTTCATAAGCATTGCCCGGGGCTGGATAGCCGATCCCGCGCTTGGCACAAAGGCCTACGAGGGCAGGGGTGAGGACGTGGTGCCGTGCATCCAGTGCATGCGCTGCCATGACAGCGCGTGCCTGGACAACCGCACCTATGTATGCTCGGTAAATCCAGCCATAGGGCTGGAACACAGATTGGAAAAGATCGTAAAGCTGCCAAGGTCAAAAAGAAAGATAGCGGTTGTAGGCGGAGGCCCAGCCGGCATGGAGGCGGCAATAATAGCGGCGGACAGGGGCCATGATGTAACCCTCTATGAGATGTCCGGCGCGCTTGGAGGTCAGCTTTTATTTTCCGATTATGTTTCCTTCAAGTCTTCCCTGAGCAAATTCAAGAGATACCTTGTCCGCCAGATAGAAAAATCAAAGGTCAGGGTCTTCCTAAATACAAAGGCAGCCGCAGGGCTCCTGGAAAAGGGCGGGTTTGATGTCGTGATAGGCGCCCTGGGCGCCGAGCCCCTAGCTCCTGCCATTCCTGGGGTTGAGAGGGGTAACGTGATTACAGCACCGAAGGTGTACGGCAATGAAGATTCCCTAGACCATAAGGTTCTTATCTTAGGGGCCGGACAGGTGGGGTGCGAGACGGCCCTGCACCTTGCCATGTCAGGCCACGAGGTGACCATGATGGAGATGCAGGAAAGGCTTGCCCCTGACGCCTCAACCACGTACCGCGGCGTATTGTTGAGGGAGATAAGGTCCAATAAAAACCTGCGGTATATCCTGAAGGCGCGATGCACTGCTGTAGGCGATAAAGTGATTTTTTATAAGGATGCCGACGGTAATGAGAAAAGGATTGAGGCAGAATCGGTTGTGATAGCCACTGGAATGAAAGGCAGGCTGGAAGAGGCCATGGCACTCTGGAACACCGCCGACAGGTTCGTAATGATCGGCGACTGTTCGGAGGTAGGCAACGTGGAAAAGGCCATGCGTTCAGCCTTCAGCTCAGCTATTGTGCTTTAGAATTACCGGATCTGCCTTTACCTATCGGCTTGATTAGACGGATTGTTCGATTGAAGCAGACGGATTGCCACGAAGTGTTTTTTGTGAGAGAGGCTTGACCTTTTGCCATTCTTTAGAGGCATTCTCAGCAATCCATAGATCATAGTTCATCTGCAAATTTAACCATAAATCAGGGGTAGTATCGAAAGCACGGGAAAGCCGCAAGGCCATATCAGGGGTTATTGCGCCCCTTTCATTTATGATCTTGGACAGTGTCTTTCTTGATATGCCGAGCGTATCAGCCATATCCTTTATCGTCATTGTCAAGGGCTGAAGATAATCTTCTTTTATTATATTGCCCGGGTGTGTCGGGCGTCTTGTCATCTTTCTCATTTTTTATCTCCTAATGGTAGTCGTCATAATCGATGACATAAGCGTCACCATCGATAAACTTAAAAAATACACGCCAATTTCCGGAGACCTTTACGGCATAAAGCCCTTTTTTGTCTCCGCTCAATTGGTGAAGAAAAGATCCGGGATAATTCATATCCTTTATGTCGCCGGCGGCATGAAGCCTATCCAGTATCCTTTCAAGCCTTCCAGTATGCTCAGGTCTGATCCCCTTTTTGCTTCCTGTATAGAAAAATTTCTCCAAACCTTTATGTTTGAATGATTTTATCATGTTTTTTATCGTAACCCTTTGGGTTACGCCTGTCAATGATTTGTTTTAAAACGTTGAAAGTAATCTTTTAAAATCAATTGAATAGAGCCTGAAAAGAAAAAATCCCGTTCTTCGGAAAAGAACAGGATTTAGATAAACTAAATGGCGGAGAGAGGGGGATTCGAACCCCCGGTACCACTTTTGGCAGTACACACGATTTCCAGTCGTGCTCCTTCAACCAGCTCGGACATCTCTCCGTGTTTTTTGAAAAAGAGATAATCTGACAGGACAAAATAGTCAAGTCTTATCTATTATTATGGCGGAGAGGGTGGGATTCGAACCCACGTGCCCCGCTATTAACGGGACAAATCGATTTCGAGTCGATCCCGTTACGACCACTT
>JAFGIC010000109.1 GCA_016929815.1 Deltaproteobacteria bacterium | reverse complement strand
TTCGATCATCGGTCCGAACACTCCATAGAGTTTCAGACCCTATTCCTGGGGCATATCCTCAAGAAAGACAGTTTTGCCATCGTACCGATTCTTTGCGGATCCCTACATGCATCCTTGCCCGAATACAGCAGGGGCGCATACCTGGCAAAGGCGGGCCCGTTTCTGAAAGAACTCGGAGAGATAGTCAATGAGCCGGAAAAAAACACGCTGCTTATGGCGGGAGTGGATTTTTCGCACATAGGCCCGAAATTCGGTCATGAGATGCCTGCGGAGTATCTGGAAAACCAGTCGGAGGGCCATGACAGGAGATTGTTGAAATATCTGTCAGTTCTTGATGCTGATTGTTTTTGGGAAGAATCAATCAAGGTAAATGATAGATTTAATGTGTGTGGATTTTCCGCCCTGGCATGTCTTCTTGAGGTTATACCATTGTGCAGGGGTGAGGTACTCGACTATCAGGTATGGCATGAAGAAGCAACAAGATCGGCTGTCGGTTTTGCAGGAGTCGTCTTTACTTCGTAGGTCAGCCCGGGGATTTATTATGAAATCCGTTACTCTGAGTCGGGTCAGAGTCTTTCGGCTCTGCCTGAAAGGATATAATCCTGCTACATGTAAGGGCTCAAGGCTCATGGCACAAGGCTCAAGGGAAAATCTCTAATTGCCAAGTTAGGTCATACGCCCCGAGCCCTGCACCTTTTTAATAAGTATGTATTTGAAACGTTTCAGGATACCCTGAGGTGATCGCAAAGATTAACCCCATCCTCACCCTGTTTTGCTTCCTCTTTTGAGCGATTCTTAAAGGCCTCAATCAGATAGGCGATCTTCGAAATAACCAGACCGCGAATAAAATATTCAATCGCGAATATTTGGGCGTCATTTAACTCTTCAAGTTCAAGTATCTCCATTATATTTTTTATCATGGAGTCTATTGTACTATATATCTCCTTCTGGCTTGTCGTCAGTCTACCCTGTTTTATTTTACCCCAGACGGCAGGGATAATATAAGTGATCGGCTCACATAAAAGATCTTTTTTGTAGGAGATGAAGATCGTGTTTGTGGTCTTGTCTATAATCTCCTTTATCCTGAGGATTTCCGTCCTGTTATCGTAATTATTGGGCATTGAAAAAGGGAGGAGCTTATGCACCTTGCCTGATGCGGCATCTGTTGTGTGCTGGGCTGATTTCGTCTTTAATCTCATCTTTTGCCAGGCCTGTTTCGTTTTCCGGTCTTTTCGCATTTTAATGCGGTTATGGATATCGTTATTCATAATGAATATCAATTTCCATGCCAAACCGGTCGATTGTCAATAAAACGCAATAATTACGAGGTGATACAATGGCAATACAAATAAAACTTCTTTAATATGAAAGATAATATCCCGCCGAAATTAAGAACAAAATGTCATTAATTTGACATAACTATCCGGTCATTCATCGCATATGAAGGGAGTGTGCCCTGCTTGGACACGTAAGGCGAAGGCTCGAAGGTAGAAAACAGACCTGCACAGGCGTTGATTCCTTTTAGATGCAGTCAATCGACTATGATGAGACCAATAGATCGGGATTTTAATATATAAATAGAAATCAGGATGCGATAGAGAATTTCAGTTAACATGGTTGGGAATATTCACATGGTAATGTGTAAAAAAATATTGCGGGATTTTATTATTTGCGCTAAGTTTCCAGAATTATGATATTTTTAAGCTTTTAAGCTTGATATAAGGCCCTGATTGAATATTATCTGTTCCATAGGGGAGACAATCCTTGCATTTATGCGAAGACTCTGATTTAATTTAAGGCTTGTAATAGGGTTCAAAAATTTTTTGTGAAACGGCTTCTTCATCAGCCTGCACGCACCATCAATTACCTGTATTCCAATGTTGCATTTACTCTTGGCCCGTTAAATCATTCACTTCTAAATCCCTATCATTTCAGGACGTTTGGTTATTTTCATCCTGGATGAAAAAGGCGTTATGTCTCATCCGGCCAATGAGTAAGCATTTTAATGACGTCGATTTTATTAACCAAACATCATCAGCTTTTCAATAAGCTTTCAGTTTTTTTGTTTTCAACGCTCATTGACCGGATGAACCGGTATTGTCAAAATCCATGCAGTGTTCAAAAGGAGGGCCACATCATGAAACCACGTTTCGTTTTTCATATGTCAGATCTGTTCATGTTTGTAAGGTCGTATCTCAAGCTTTCAATATCCCTGATGTTTTTAATGGTGATAATGTTACATGGCCAATCGGCAAGAGGTGAAGACCTTATGGGGATTTACAAGCTTGCCCTGGAGAACGATTCCACCTTTCAGGGCGAAAGATACCGACATGATGCATCACCTGAGATATATAAGCAGGCCTGCTCGGAACTGATGCCCTCAGTAAGCTTGGATGCCTCCTATCAATACACACGGCAGGAAATATTTGATACGGATGTCGCCGTATATGGAGCAGATTTGGCACGATATCCAAGCAAGGGTTACACCCTGAGTTTAACACAACCTATATTGGTATATCCTTCATTTATGCGTGTTCTGCAGGCACAGGAAGAAGTCAAGCGTACAGACCTCGAATTCGAAGCGGCCAAACAAGAACTGATATTCAGGGTAGTTGAGTTATATATCGGAATAATGGAGGCCCACGACAACCTTGAATTTACCCTTGCTGAAGAGGAGGCGATAAGAGTTCATTTCGAGCTCGCACAGGAACGTTACAATAACGGCCTGGCGCCTATTACTGATTTTCACGATGCCAAGGCCAGGCTTGCGTCTGTAACGGCTCGAAAATCCAGGGTGGAAAACGGGCTGGATGATGCCCTTGAGGCACTGGCAGAGGTCACAGGTCAGAAGATTGATAATCTGGCAAAATTAAAATTTGCTAAAATATCAATAGATTATTTAAAGAACCCAACGGCGGTCAGGGATTCCTCCCTGTGTTTATCCGAAAAACAAGAAGCCAATCAAGGGGAAATGCCGTTAATCAGTCCGGATCCTGATGATATAAACAAATGGGTGGATGCGGGCCGAAAACAGAATCTTGAGGTGCTTGTGCAGGAACAGGCGATGTTAGTTGCCAAGCGAGAGGTTGAGCGTCAGAGAGGGGGGCATTATCCCTCGCTCGCGTTTGTAGCGCGATTGAACAGGGATAATCAGGGGGGCTCGCTCTTTGGCGGGGAGAGCGATCTGGAGACAAGGGAAGCGATTCTGCAAATGAGCTTTCCAATTTTTGAAGGCCTTTCTGTTATGTCCAAGACAAGGGAAGCCCAAAAACTCTATGCGGCAACCGAGCAGGATTTAGAGAAGGCGATACGCCTTGTTAAGCGTGAGGCCAGGGCCGCCTTCCTCGGCGTTAAAAGTGCTATTGAAAACAGCGAAGCGCTCAGACAATCCGTGATGTCAAATCAGATCGCCTTGGAGGCCAAAAGAGAGGGTTTCAAATCAGGCCTGTTCCCCAGTTTGGCTGTCCTGGACGCTGAGAGAGATCTTCACCAGGCGAAGCTTGAGTATGCCAAGGCACAATATGAATATATCCTCAATAGTTTTCGTCTAAAAAAGGCAATGAGCACCCTGAATGAAGAAGATATTTACGGAGTAAACAAGTGGTTGGAATAACCTTAAAATCCAATGTGTTAGATATTACCGAAATCGGTCTTTTCATGTCCTTTCAAAATAGAGAGTAGAAGAGCATCGAAATTGTGGCCAAAACGTAATGAATTAGTAGTACAAAAGTACTAGAAAAAAAGAGTCCAGAGTATTAGAAAAATACTATTTTATCATGATTGACAGGCCTCCTCAAAATGATAGAATCAAGGCAACTAAGATACTAAATACCTTATAAAAAGGTAAACTTGGCATAGTGCCGAGACGGAAGACTTCAAGTTATTTTTTCGTGTTTTACCCCCCACTCCTTCTAACAAGGCCATCAACCCAATTTTGTCACCGTTTATAAGTTAACGAATAAACGGGGCAATAATCAGCAGATTTCAAGAAGCGTGCATTGAAGAGTATTCATGAATTTTACCACAAGACTTAAGGAATAATTCGTCATGCCCTATCTGAGTAAGATCAGCAGTAGATTAAAGGCCCTTTCAAAGAAGTCTGCGTCGAAAAAGAGTCACAATCGGCGCAAAATCCTGTTTGAGGCCCTGGAACCTCGGTTGTTACTGTCGGCGGATCCGGTAAGCGCCTCCCAGGACCTTCAGGAATCCAAGGAATTACACCCGGACCTTGTCCCTGCAGTCGCAGAATTTGACTGCCAGCTCACGGAATCCGAGATCGATGCGGGCGAGAATCCGGGTCCTGAGGACACAACGTTGCCTTGTGACGGAGATGCTCAGGTCCCTGACACGGAGGTTGAGTCTGGAAATGCCTCGGATACGGATTCTACAGAGAGCAGGAGAATCGATGGGCTGGGTTCTTCTGGAAGTATGCAGGAAGACGAGGAAGCCCTTTTCTCCGGTTCACAGGATCTCACGGAATCTCCGGAAACTACCACGGGTACAGATAATGCAGAAGATCTTGACCCCAATACCACCTCAAGCAATGAAAACACAACCATTTTAAGTGATTCCGAAATATCACCCCAGGCTGCCTTACTTTTATCAAAAAACATCGGGCAACAACTCATCTTCATAGATACATCTGTCCCGGAATATGAGTCCCTTTTTGACAAGTTCGAGGCCGGGATTTCCAGTGCTGAGAATGAATCCGAAACTTCTTCCGTGAACGAAGAGATCCTTAACAAAAGCGTTGCCGGCCATATGGAAAAAAATGCCTCTGATTCGGAGGCCCCCGGCTTTA
>JAFGIC010000108.1 GCA_016929815.1 Deltaproteobacteria bacterium | reverse complement strand
CTTTGGGAAAAAGGACATCTTTAATACTCCTGAAGTGATCAAATATTACCTCTTCCTTCAAGATGACTATCCACATGTGTCTAAGTTTGCATCCCTGCAAAAGCTTACTTACAATATGTTTTGGATACTTCTGATCTTTCAGGCAATAACAGGTATGGCAATCCTTCTCCCGGAGATATTTCTGGGATGGATACCTCTTTCCTTTTTCGACAGTACCCTTCTGATGCATATAATACATGTGATGGTTTCTTGGTTTTTCATAATTACGACAACAATTCATGTATATATGTCTATCACAGAGGGTTATCCACTTCTCAAACTGATGATGTTCAATATAGAACCTGATGTAGTTAAAGAATAATACTATAATGGCTTAAAAAAAATACAATATTGATATTAACTGGAATATTACTGCCATCAATAGGTTAGTTAATGATAAGGAGATTTCATATTAATTTTTTTCTTAGAGCTAAGTTAAGTTCAAATAAGCGTCTGAAGAAATTAGATATGAAGAAACTATCAATAGTATTATTCTTATTATTAGTGGGGTGTGTTGGAATACCTGATAATGTAAAACCCGTTGATAATTTCAAGATAGAGAGATATCTGGGTAAGTGGTACGAAATCGCGAGGCTGGATCATTCATTTGAGCGGGGTTTGACACACGTAACAGCAGATTACAGTCTGCGGGATGACGGTGGTGTCAGAGTACTGAATCGTGGGTACTCTGCTAAGGCAGACTCATGGAAAGAAGCCGAAGGAAAGGCTTACTTTGTGAAGAGATCTGATGAGGGTTATCTGAAGGTTTCTTTTTTTGGCCCCTTTTATGGTTCCTATATCGTTTTTGGACTTGACCATGAGAATTACCAATATTCACTCGTATGCGGACCCAACAAATCTTATCTATGGATTCTGGCAAGAAGCCCGATTCTGAAAGAAGACATAAAATATACCCTCATAGAAAAAGCAGCATCATCGGGTTTCGACACCAGCAAATTGATATTTGTCGATCAGGACAAACCGCCTAAAAATGCTAATTCAGCCTATCCAAAAAGCAATGCGGCTGATTAGCGGAGTTAACCATATAAAGATATGAGCCCTATAACTCACTTCCTTACCGGCTGGCTTGTAGCAAATACGAGTAAAGCAGGCAAGCGGGAAAGAATGCTCATAACCATAGCCGGCATTATCCCTGATGTGGACGGATTTGTAATCATAGGAGATTTTCTTACACGAAACAGCAACCACCCTCTCCATCTATGGGGGGATTTCCATCATGTTTTAGCACATAATTTAGGGTTCGCTATTTTGGTAACCATTGTCGGGTATCTCCTTGCCAAGAAAAGAAAAATTACCACTGCTTTTCTCGTATGGATCAGCTTCCATATACACCTTTTAGGAGATATTCTCGGAGGCCGTGGCCCCGAAGGGTACCAGTGGCCGATCCCTTACCTGCTTCCATTTTCAAATAGTTGGCAATTGGCATGGAAAGGACAATGGGCATTAAATGCCTGGCCAAATTTTATAATCACCGGAGTAGCCTTATTTTTTACACTTTTTTTGGCATGGAAGAGAGGTTTTTCTCCCCTGGAAATGATCTCTTGTAAGGCTGATAAATTATTTATAAAGACCCTACACAAACGGTTTGGTGAACCAAGAAATACAAAAAAAATCAAGCGGCCATTTTCTTCTCATTCTGAATAATTATTTTTGGATCTTTATTCTTGGGAGGAACTGGCAGTCCTTTTTTCTTTAGTAAGATAACATGTTCTTTCATGCCCCACATAGCTTTATACAAACAATCTTCTATAGAATGTCCGATACCTGTAAAACCTTCTAAATCCGGAGAATAAAAACCAAAATAGTCTGGTTCTTCCGTTGCTTCAATAACTAATGAATACATTAATTCGATCATTGTATAATTCTCCTTACTATTTCTTAATTCCTGCAGCTTTTAAAACAGCATTACACGTTCCAGTTGGAATTTCTTTAGAACCATGATAATCTTTACGGATTAATTTGTTCCATCCCGATTTTCCATAATATCTTATTGGTCCCTTTTCTTTTACAATATCGATCAGGGCCAGTTTCGAGACGGGAAGACTGGAGATATTGTTCTCTAAACAGGATATGCTAAAGACGGCCAACAGAAAAAAAATTGAGGACAATAATACTTTTTTCATTCACCCCTTATCAACACAAGATCTTACGCCACGATCTTGGTCCGGCCAACATGCAAAGGCTCTGACAGAGAACGCTTCATCATAAGTAAAATTCTACGCCCCTTATGCGAAAGATCAAGCTCTCAGCGCGCCTCAAGCCAATCGTAAAGCACCTTGTAGACCCGGTCCTTAGCATACTCGCCGACCAAAACATCCAGATGGCCAAACCCATCCAGAAGCACATACTGCCGGTCAGCACTCTTGATCATCTCAAACCCTTCCCGCTTCCAGCGGTACTGGTACCCCAGGGCATCGGTCCATTCCTGTGACGCAAAGACCAGGATAGGGATATTAACTGAGCTGATGTCCTTGCTGAATTGCAGAGCAGACAGCGGCGGCTCGCCTGCCCAGTTGCCCAGATAAGCATCCTCCAGATAATCCACAATGGGCCAGTGATCAACCCCGGCGCGAATCACAAAGTCCAGCAGGACCTCGACCGTGGAATAGCCGTTCAACACATTGGTCAGTTGCTTGTCCCCCCAAACCGTGTAGAACTGGTCAGCCAGATAATCCGTGACCGTGGGAAACCCAGGCACCGGACTGGGCGCATTGGGCCCGGAAGCATAATAAATGTAAACAGCCGGGCCAAATTCGGGGGCAAAATTGGTCAGTACCACATCATAATAATGCTCGCCCGGTTCCATGCCCCAGCTCTTAAATAGTTCGCGGTTGACCGCAGTATCACCTTGCAGCAGCGCAGCATAGCCCTGCTCAATATCGAGCGTGCTTTCCGCCGCGGGCCGCCCGTCCATCTCCCAAGGCGAACCGTCCATCGGGATCATGCCGGCCAGATCTTCTTGCCACCTGGAACAGGCATAAAGATAAACATAGCGCGCGCCAGTGCTGTGGCCGGTGAGAAAAACCTTGTCAACTCCAGCAAGCTCCTTAACATAAGCGATCGCCTGCTGGATATCACTTAAAGTAACGCTGGTCCGGAATCCCGCCAGGGATGAGATATCGTTCTCGTCTTCAGCGATAAAACTGCTGCGGTAATCAACACTGAACACAGCATAGCCGCGGTTGGCCAGGTAAATGCGGAAATCATAATTTTCTGAATCAGTGTAAAGCCGGGCGCTGGTGCCGGACGGCGGCAAATAGACCACCACCCCCTGGTCAGCAGAACCATCTTTCAAACACAGCCGCCGCAGGCCGACCTTCATGTACTTGGCCGAAGGCGCAAAATTCCGCGTCCAGAGGGTTTCCTGAAGAGTTGTCCCGACATCCGTGACAGATATTCGTTCCCAGCGGTTAACCGCGTTCTCGTCAAATCCCCCGCAGCCATGCCACAAAAGCAGGGAGCCGCAGATCAGCAGAAAGAATAATTTTCGCATGTGTCAGAGAACTCAGACTTCCCGGTAAACCCGCCAGACCGCCCAGAGGATAGATATCGAAGCGATAAAGAACAGGACCCGCAGGACAACCGTGTTCACATTAAAGGTCAAAAGTCCCGCCAGGTCATAAAAAACATAGATCGCAAAACAGAGTGCGATCAACCAGCCCCAGTGCTTTTTCTTTTGTAACGCCAGCATAACCCCCAGTACCAATACCAGGACCTCAATACCAATAGAGATGCTTTGTAAAATGTTCATGGCTGAATTCTACCCCCTTTTTCTCATTGTGACAAGGGGCTGAAAATATAAAAACAAATCTATAAGGGATATCCCTGAAAAATTTATCAGGGAATCTATTAAGGTTGACCCAATTGTCAAGACAAAAAATAGGATTTTTAAACTTGATGCTTTCGTAAAAAGTCTAAACCTTTGCAAATTATCCAGCATATATCCATGAATCCACTTTTACCCCATTTGTCCTTTAATAGGCTGAAGGCCTTGTGCATGGAAGGCAAAGGCCCTTCCAATGCCTTCCATAACACACTTGTCTTCCCTATCACTTGTTTTATTAAATTATCTTCTAAAGACACCGAGTT